>CAZBUF010000197.1:0-14646 GCA_964495025.1 uncultured Bacteroidales bacterium
TTGTCATTTTCATCTTCATACAGGGTAAAAGTACCGTCAGCTCCGGGGTAGATACGCAATTCAAGTGTGTCGGCCTTTTTCTCCGTTGAGTACTGGATGAAAGGTCCCATAGGAATTAGGGATCCTGCTCTTACAAGCAAGGGCATTATATCTGTCGGGGCATCTGCTGTAATTGTCTTGCCTCCCGGATATCTTTCGCCTGACCAGAAGTCGATCCATTGCGGCCCTTCAGGCAGGTATACCTGCCTGTTTTGGGGCCTTTTCTGTATGGCCTTTTCCCTGCGTAATATCTCGGGCGTCTTCCAGTAAAGTTTCACTTTTGCTGCGCCGGTTGACCTGTTCTCCGTCTCCATGACAAAACTATACTCCCTGCCTTCCTCCAGTTGTATTAAGTCGGTGTACTGTTCAACACTGGAATAAATAACAGGCAGTTCGGTGCTGTCAAGTATAATACGCTTGGCATCATAGCATATAAGGTGAAACTGGTGCCAGCCTGTCTGTGTAGGTATAAGTTTTCCTTCCCAGCGTATGGCATAGGCTGAATCAGTTACGTAGCCGGGCCTGCCGGTATACCACAGATAATTGATATCGGGGACAACCTCTTCGTATGACAGGGAGTCGTACTCCGGATCTTTGTAGTAGCTTGCATGCAGCCCCTGTTTGCCGTCCAGTGTTCTGAAATGTTCGGGAGTGATAAGAACACTTTTTTCCGGCGGACGGTAAATCATATATTCGGTAACGGGGCATACCATCAGGGCAGGGCCAAACATATACTGGTCATCTATCTCCCTGGTATTTCTGTCATCGGCAAAGTCCATTGGAAGGCCGCGCATTATGGTATATCCGTTGCTTGTAACCTGCCATGCTATTGAGTAGATATAGGGCATCAGCCGGTAGCGAAGGTTATCAAAGCGGATCATTGATTCCGAGAACTCGCCGAATTCCCATATCTCACGTGGTGTTTCCGAGCCGTGGGCCCTGAATATGGGGCAGAAAGCCCCGAACTGGAACATACGTGCGTAAAGCTCCTGGTATGCAGGATCTTTGCCGCCACTGGTAAAAACACCACCATAGGCGCCGATAACAAAACCGCCGATATCAAATGTCCAGTAGGGTATCCCTGACATGCAGAAATTTATGCCGGCAGCGATCTGTTTCCTGTAGATATCCCAGCTGGCACCGATATCGCCCGACCATGTTGTGGCTGCCGTGCGCTGCTGGCCAGCAAATGCCGAGCGGGTAAGCATATAAACCCTTTTCTGAAGAGTAGTGTCGTTACGTTGATTTTCATATAGCTTATCCATCATAACAAGGGAATAGGCATTCAGGTACCTTGCCCATGATCCAAGATGATTAGTGCCCACCTTTTTCATCTCATACTCCTCTGCATCCTTTGTTGTGGCATTAACAATATCAGGCTCCGTTGAATCGATCCACAGGGCATCTATACCAACAGACAATAATCCTTCTTTAACATATTTCCAGTAAAGGTCGTTAGCCTCAGGTATAAAGGCGTCATAATATTTGAATGTAGCCCACCCTTTGTTATCAAAGAGGTAACCTCTCTGCTGCATATCTTTGTATATGGTGGTGTTTGGCCCAAGTCCCGGCCATATTGAGATCATAATATGGAAATTCAGCTCATGTATTTGTTTTATCATTTCAGCGGGCCGGGGAAACTTTTTTTTATCGAAGAACATCTGGCTCCAGTTCTCGCGCCCTTCCCAGTAATCCCAGTCCTGGATGATATTATCAACAGGGATCTTCCTGTCCCTGTATTCGCGGGCAATACTCAACAGCTCATCACGGTTTTCATAATGCTCCCTGCTCTGCCAGTAGCCGTATGCCCATTTTCCGTACATGGGGGCCTGGCCGGTAAGTTTTCTGTAGCCGGCAATTACCCCGTCAATATTTTTACCATATATGAAATAATAATCAATATTATCACCTGCGTCCGACCATATTAAGGTCTCATTTTTATTATCCTCAAAAACTGTTTTGGAGTAATTGTCCCACAGTATGCCGTATCCTCCGGTGGAAACAAAAAACGGATTAATTGCATCGGTATTTGTCTGAACAAGTGTCACAGTTTTTCCGCGATAGTTCATATATCCGTCCTGGTGCTGCCCGAGGCCGTAAATTGCTTCATCAGGAGAAAGTCTGAATTTCTGCCTGATATTAAAAGCCATATCATTTTCATAGTTAACAGGTATGAAATCAGGTTTCCCGAATTCAGTAAGGATAATATTATTATGCTTACCGAAGTATTCAATTCGTGCGTTCTTTTTTGATATACGCAAGGTTATTTTATCACTGGAGATATTAATGTATCCCCTTTTTTCTGAGATATTCAGATTTATGTCAGGAGGCAGGTTGTCACGGATCACAACAAGGCTCAATTTTTGATGTGACCCTGATTGGGGCCATTTTACTATGCGGACAATGTCATCTGCATAAAACTGCACTCTTAGATACGTGCCTTCGGTTTCCAGTTGTATGCCGTTTTCAATATTTATCACCTTATGATTATCTGATGAACACTGAAAAGATGCTAATACAAATATCAGTATAATAAGTAAATTGATGCGGGGTTTCATATTCTCAGCCGGTTTAAGTATTCGCATGTTTTAATGTTTGCTTACTTAATTTTGATATGGGTATATTTTTTTACCTGAGAAGCAGTATCTTCTTTGTTTCTACAATTTCCGAACCTGCCTGCAACTGGCATAAATATGTGCCGTCTGAAAGGCCTTCCGGGTCAAAACTGACCTCATACCTTCCTGCGCCCTTCTGTTCGTTTACAAGAGTTTTCACTTCATTACCATGCATATCATAGATTTTTAATGATATGAATCTACCTGATGGAACAGAATAGGTTATTGTTGTTCCGGAATTGAAAGGATTAGGGTAACCTGAAAATAATTCAAACCGGTCCTGTGTTTTTAATTCATCTTTCTGCCCTGTGGTCCCTCCTGTTTCCGTGCTTAAACGGTAAACTGCATCTCCCGATGTTATATACAGGGTTTTACGGTCAGCGTCACCCCAGCAACAATTGGTGGTTTGCCCCGGTACAGGTATTGTATCCAGTACAGTGCCGTCAGGTGAGAATACCCAAATACCTATTGGCCCTGTTGAAAAGAGATTACCGTATTGATCGACTTTCATCCCGTCAGTACAACAGGAAGCCGGCATCTGGGCAAAAACCTGTTTGTTGCTTATTATTGTATCATCAACAACATCCCATACATAAACAGTCATTGTTTCGGAATGTCCGGCATATATTTTGGTCTCGTCAGGAGAGAAAGTTATTCCGTTAGGGTAATCGACACTGCTGTCCAGGAGCTGTAGATCTCCCGTGGGGCTTATCCTGAATATGCCCCTGAATCCCAGTTCTTCCTGCGGGGCAGATATACCGTAAGGAGGATCAGTGAAAAATATTGAGCCATCTGACTTTATGGCAAGATCATTCGGACTGTTAAGTTTTTTGCTGTCATAGGTCGAGGCAAGGTTGGTCTCAGCACCATTAAGTTCGATCCTGGCAACGCGGCGGTTACCGTGCTGGCAAAGAATCAGCCTTCCCTCCTGATCCAGGGCAAGCCCGTTGGAATTTCCCGAAGGTGTAAGGTAAACTGATACACCTGACTCAGGGGTCCACTGATAGGCGGTATTTGCAGGGATATCACTGAATAATAGCCCGACGCCGTCCTTCCAGACAGGGCCTTCAACAAATTCGAATCCATCGGCAATCTTTACAGCTACGGAATCCTTGGGAACAGGTGACTGGCTTAATACCAAAAGAACGCTGAGCATGCATCCCGTGAAGGTTAGTAGGATCCTGTACATGTAATTACTTATGTTTGTTTTAATTTTCATTTTTTATCTGATTTTAAATTTTAAACTCATATTGTTAAAGCCTTAAACAAGGAACTCCTTCGGCACGGTGTTAAGCCTTGCGATATCGGTAACCCTGTCTTTTATGTCAAAACCCATACGGCAGTCAACGGTGCATGTATCGCAACCGGTGCAGGGGGAGCCGTCAATATTCAGCGGCAGCATTGTTTCCCTGGCTAAAGCGGGGTTTTTATAGCCATAAGCATACATGTATGATCTCATTAATGTTGGTATTTCCAGGTTTTTGCGGCATGCGGGAATACATTTTCCGCATTGCGGGCAGAACAGCCCTGCCATACCCAGCTCCTGCCCTTTTTGAAGATCATTGTTCTCTTCAGGTGTAAGAGTTAGATCCTCCATGACGGACATATCCAGGCTAAGCTGGTCGAACGTGGTCATTCCCGGTATGGCGGTGCAGATGTTTTCGTTTTGCAAAGCCCACTTCAGCGCTGCTTTCATGTTTATCGGATTTTGTCGTTCCTTGTCCCAGAAACCCCCGGCCTGTGTTTTCATGGCAATTATGCCAAGGCCTGCCTTTGCCGCTTCATCAATAACCTGATTCATTTCCTCCCACCCGTTCATTTTTATATTATATACGGTGAGTATGACCTCATACACTTTGCTTTCGATTGCTGAGCGGAAAAGCTCAATGAAGTTCTCATGGAATGACATACCTGCAAACCTTATCTTCCCCTCTTTTTTTGCAGTTGTCATCGCGTTGAGTATACTCTCCGTAAGAGCTGCTTCCCTTTTATTGGGCATATGAAGGTAAAGGATGTCAACATAATCTGTTTGCAGGTTCTTAAGGCTGTCGTCCAGCTTCTCAAGGAAACGTTCCTTTGTGAATGAGGCACTCACTGTTCTGTTGTTCCAGCCCCCGGAAGTATCCCATTCAGCCTCGATCTTTGTTGCAAGAACGTATGAATCCCTTGGCCTTTCCTTTAGTAACTCACCAAGGATAACCTCACTTTTCCCTTCAAGGTATTTCCGGGCAGTATCCAGATGAATTATCCCTGCATTGAGCGCAGCCTTTATAAGATTTGGATTATCCGTATTCATAACACCCATGCTTACTACCGGCAGTTTGATGCCCGTATTACCCAGGGTGCGGTAAATGAACTTGCTATCAGTATCTGCAGATGAATTTTTCCTGCCCGAAGAGGCAAGTGTATTTCCGGAAACACCTAACAATCCTACTGAAGCTGCCCCGGCAGCAGCACGGGATAAGAAACTGCGCCTGTTGAGATCTTTTGATTTGGCCATTATTTATTTTTTATGGAGTTAAACAATAAATTGCTGTTCGCAATAACAATCTCTAAATTTAATTCATTACTGTTTAAATTACCAAAATATTGTATAATAATACCGGCAAAATGTATGTTAAAATCAATAAACATACGGTCTGTTTGTATATATAGTAAGATAAAGTTACTTTTAAAAAGCTTATATGTTTGTTCTGTGCTATTCCGCTGATGCGGACTTTTATACTTTCGTCCCGATAAATCGGGATTCCCGGTCTAAAAGAAATAGCACAGAATAAGCGCATAAACCAAATTGCTAACGACAAAAATATGAAGAAAATTAAATGAAAATGATATTATTCAAACTGGTAGTTAATTAATATATTTAAATTTGGTTACAATTATTAAATAGGAATTCAGGAGAATAAAAAAATTTTTAAAAACTCAATATTTAATGGAATATGAAAACACTAAAACTAGTTTTATTATCATTTATTTTAATATGTTCAAAATACTCGTATGGACAGGGGAAATGGACTCATTTTACTAAAGAAGATGGATTAGCCTCGACCTGGGTACTTGACATTCTGGAAGATAAGCATGGTAATATATGGTTTGCAACTGATAAAGGCCTTAATAAATTTGATGGAGTAAAATTTGAAACTTTCACTGATAAGGATGGGTTACCTTCTAACGCCATAAAATATCTTTACATAGACAAAAATGAAATTATCTGGTTTTCAACCCGAAATGGCTATTGCAGATACGACGGGGGGAAATTCATTTCATTAATTAATGAAAAGTCGTCGGAATATATTTATAAAATAATCGGTATAATTAATGATGAAATTTGGATTGGAGGATATACCCGGGAAGAAAGAAAGGGGTTCATCGTTATAGATTTTGATGGGAAATCCTGGGATTCCCTTACAGAATTGGGTGGGGATAATATTGAACCCGTTTATTATTTTTGTTCTGACAATAAAGGTAATATCTGGACTTTTTCAAGTCTTGCAAAAGATGATTTCATATTTCGATATGATGGGACCAATTGGAAATCGTACGGTGAGCAAGATGGCTTAACTTTTCGTTTAAATTCAGTTAAAAATATGCTGGAAGATAGCAAAGGTAATTTATGGTTTGGTGCATGTACAGACCAAAAATATGGTGGTTTAATGAAATTTGATGGGACCAACTGGGCGACATTTACTAAGGCTGATGGTATAATAGGTAAATGTGTAATTAGATCAATAGAAGATGATGATGGTAATATCTGGGTTGCTACTAATATGGGATTAAATGTATTTGATGGGACTTCATGGAAAAATTTTACTGATACGGATAAATTGCCAGGTAACATCATACAGGTAATGACTAAAGATAGCAAAGGACGAATCTGGATTGGTACATCAAAAGGATTAGTTCTTTTCGATAAAGGTAAGTGGAGCCAATTTAACAGCGAAAATGGACTAGCCGATAATAATATAAGAGTTATAGAGGAAGATAGTAGAGGAAATGTTTGGGTTGCTGCAGCACCTGTTACGAAAAAAGGCGGGATATCTGTTTATATTGAAGGCAAATGGGTATCTTTTGCAGACAATAAATTACCTGAATTTTATACAAATGATATTTTTGAAGATTCAAAAGGTAATATATGGGTATTAACTATTGGAAATGGGGCCTTGAAATACGAATATTAAAAATTCAGTAGTTTAAAATTAATAACCTATATGGACAGGTTATATCTTATTAATCATTAAAATGAATTTCATAATTTGAGATAGTAGTCGAAATATAATTAGTTTCATCACGGTCGCATTCTGCAAGAATGACAGCGATTATGCAGATTATCTTTAAAGTTTTCATTGCTTACTGGTTTAGTGCTTACAATATTAAATCAGGAACTAACCGGGATATACACATTCACCAATAGTATGAACAGATCAAGTATTAGTAGTTATAACATAAACATCCTATTTCCAATAATGGCACTTTCATTTATGTATAAGTGACTTATACAAATATACGATATCCGGGAGGGCAAAGTCAAGAAATGTCAAAGTTAAATACTGCCAATAATTTACTGCAGGAGTTTTCCGGTCCGTCCCGCTCCACAGCAGAGCAAAGGAGGCGCTTCGTACTAATGTATAAATACAAAAAATGTTGTAAATTGCATGATGAAACCGGAAAAAAAATTAGTTATTCTTGTTTATTTCCTGCTTTCCCCGTTAATATTATGTTTAAACAGCCGGGCGCAGTCTCTTTTATGGAAGATCGACGGTGACAGCCTGAAGTCGCCCTCATATCTCTACGGCACTATCCATGTTAAGGATAAAAGGGTTTTTGAGTTTGGCGATTCTGTTATGGCAGCTTTTAAAAGATGTGAGGTCATTGCTCCGGAGGTGGATCTGAGCATGGAAAATATTGCTGAGCTGGCGCAGAGGATGATCTTACCTGACGGCAGCACGCTGGAAAGCCTCTTTACCCCTGAAGATTACAACATCATGAAATCGGTTGTTGAGGAGACAACAGGAATGGATATATCACTTTTTAATAAGCTTAAGCCCATAGCTGTGCTGTCACTGGTACTGAATTTTCAAATTGCCGGTGACATGGATGTGTCGGTTGACGAATATTTATATAATAAAGGTATAGAGATGAACAAAACGATCATTGGCATTGAGACTATGGATGAGCAGATGGAGATACTTGAAAATATACCTTACAGTTTTATTATCGGTTATTTTAAAAATATAGATCAGGCCGGCGAGGACCTGGAACAGATAATTACCCTTTACCTGTCGGCTGAGCTCGGGAAGTTGCTTGAGCTAATGCAGAAAGACGAGTCAATGGTCATGCTGCAGGATGATCTGGTAATAAGCAGGAACATAAGGATGGCAGAGCGGATATCAAAGATGATACATGAGAAGTCTGCATTTATCGCAGTCGGCGCAGGACATTTGCCGGGAAGGGAAGGCATTATCAGGCTTTTGACTGATGAAGGTTACAGTGTTGTGCCTGTACTGACTGACACACTAAAGAAGGACTGAAACATAGAAATTAATTTCATGAAAAATATTATTTTTGAACCATGATATATATGATTTATTAATATTAAAACGGAGGTTGATATGGCTGCAAGGATAAAACTCATTACAGGCTGCATATTGTTGTTTACGGCTCTGAATATATATAGCGAGCCGGAAAATATACAGAAGTACATAATGATTGACCAGTTCGGATATATGCCCGGCGACAGGAAAGTTGCGGTAATAGTGGATCCTCAGTATGGATTCAATGCAGAGGATGAGTTTGTTCCGGGAACGGCCTATGAAGTACGCATTTGGGATAATGATGAGGTTGTTTATTCAGGCAGTCCCGTAGAATGGAATAAAGGTGCTGTAGATTTCACATCGGGGGATAAGGGATGGTGGTTTGATTTCACTGAGGTCGCGGATGAGGGTGAATATTATATTTATGACAAAGAGAAGAATGCAGGGTCATATATGTTCCGTATTTCGCATAATGTATATAAGGACATAATGAAAGATGTTGTACGTACATTTTATTACCAGCGCCTGAATGATCCAAAGGAGAAGCCCTGGGCAGAGGAGCCGTGGATTGATGCAGCGGCTTTTACAGGCCCCGGCCAGGATACTGAAGCGAGATATGTATATGATAAGGATAATCCTGCTACCGCAAAAGACCTCTCCGGAGGGTGGATGGATGCGGGTGACTATAATAAATACGTGACTTTTGCCTCCAGTCCTGTACATATAATGCTTACCTCATACCAGCAAAATCCCGGAATTTTTACTGACGATTATAATATTCCTGAGTCCGGCAATGGCATCCCCGATATTCTTGATGAGGTCATTTATGAAGTTGAATGGATAAAAAAAATGCAGATGGACGATGGAGGAGTATTGATCAAGCTGGGTAATATTGACTACAACACTTCATGCCCTCCCAGCTCCGACAAGAGGCCACGGTATTATGCGCCGGAATGTTCATCTTCCTCCATTGCGGCAGCGGGGATGTTCGCCCATGCCTCGTATGTATTATCGGGCTTTCCCGGACTTAAAGAATATACGGATGACTTAAAAGAAAGAGCTGTAAGTGCGTGGGACTGGTACAAGGGTAATTCACGCTCTGACACGTGTGACAGCCGGGAGATAAAAGCGGGTGACGCAGATTTCAGTCTTGATGACCAGGATAACATGGAAGTAGTATCTGCTATTTATCTTTTTGCCCTTACCGGGGATCAGAAATACAATAATGTTGTTAAGGACAGGTTTTATGTAACATCTCCGTTTTTTGATACATACCGATACCTCTACTTCAGCGACGTTGGTGATGCGTTACTGTACTTTACAACTCTGGCAAATGCAGATAAAGTTGCGACAGATGAAATACTGTCACATCGCAGAAAGCAGGGAGGAGGACTGGACATTTTCCGTTTTGACATGAATACTGATCTTTATATGGCTTATATTCCTTTAACGGTCTATAACTGGGGTTCAAATAACCCGCGAGCTGCGCTTGGAACAGCCAATTATGATTTTATTACATATAACCTCCATGATGGGGATAAGAGCAGGTT
The DNA here is from genome assembly GCA_964495025.1 of uncultured Bacteroidales bacterium. GTDB lineage: Bacteria > Bacteroidota > Bacteroidia > Bacteroidales > UBA10428. The sequence continues at coordinate 9,736 of CAZBUF010000197.1, forward strand.
CCTGAACCGCGCATCAGGGATCTTACATTATTTACATGGTGTAAATCCTTTGGGTATTGTGTATCTGAGCAATATGTACAGGCAGGGTGGTGATTTTTGTGCTGATGAGATCTGGCACGACTGGTTCAGGAACAATTCGGCACTGGATGGTAATCCCCCTCCCGGATATATGACAGGCGGCCCTAATTTCTGGTACAGTGGTGGAAGAAAAGATGTTACAATACAACCACCCCAGAAATGTTATCTGAATTCAAATAACGGCCCGCCTGAGAATACATGGGAAATGACTGAACCGGCAATATATTACCAGGCTTCATATATTAAATTGCTATCGAAATTTATTAGTGCCGATTAGCCTTTAATAACAGATAATAAAAGATATTAATCATGGCCACCGCATTTGAATATCCTGATTATGTCGCCCGCTTTTATGATATTATTTATAAAAAGATCCGTTCCGGCGTCGATACGGAATATTTTGTGGATGAGAGCCTGTCAGCAAAAGGCAGAGTTCTTGAGATAGGCGTTGGTACAGGCAGATTGTTCATTGAGGCCCTTGATAAAGGAGCTGATATTTATGGCATTGATATCAGCAGGAGCATGATAGAGATATTAACATCAAGGATTGACCCTGAAGATCATCACCGCATAAAAATTGCGGATGCCGTTAATATGAAGCTGGACAAAAAGTTTGATCTTATTATTGCACCGTTCAGGGTATTTTCGCATATCCTTGAAACAGAAGGACAGATAGCATTACTTAACAATGTACATGAACATCTTAATGACGGAGGCAGGTTCATTTTCGACCTGTTTGTCCCAGACCCGAAAATACTGGCAAACGGCATGAATAACTTCACTGACTTTGAAGGAGAGTATGAACCCGGGAGAATGTTCAGGCGTACAGTAACATCAAAAGCAAATATGATAAGCCAGCTTCTTGACATAACAATGAAGTTTGAATGGGAGGAGGATGGCAGGCATATAATGAAAGAGTGGAAGTTAAAGATGAGGTTTTTCTTCAGGTATGAGCTTGAACATCTGATAAATATATCAAAACTTACCCTGGATAATATTTTCGGGGATTACCAGCGAAATCCGCTGAGTGATGATTCAAAAGAATTTGTTGTCGTTTGCAGAAAAGATTAGGGTACTATCCCTGATATTAGAAATTCCATCTCCATAATACTGCAGGTATAATTCCGAGAAGGGAAACTTCATCATAATCATTTTTGTCATCATCATAAATTGCCACGAAGTGATTTTTCCTGTTGGTGATATTCATGATATCCACGGCAAGTGTATGGCTGTTCTTTTTATTTATTTTATATGAGAACCTTATATCGATCCTGAAGTAGTTCTCAAATCTTTCACTAAAAGCTTTAGAAATAATATAGACCTCTTTCCCCTGCATAGCTGAAGCCTCATAATCAAGGGGGATCTTACGTTCTCCTCCCGCCCATATTATCCTGCCGTCGAGACTCATGGTATTTCGCTTTTTCAGGTCCCATTCATAACCTCCCAGGAGGTTGCTGATGACATTAGCATTATATCTTGTGTTTCTTAATATGCCGTCGCTGCCTTTATATTTTGAATCGAATAATGAAAGAGTGAACAGGTAATAATAATTATCCGAAAGAAACTTTTCCATGGTGATCTCTGCACCATAGTTATAACCTGTGCCGTTATTTACCAGTCCTTCATACTCGTAATCCGAGAAACTCGAACCGTAATTGACCAGAGATTTGTATGAACTTTCAGTTTCAACAGGAATATTATCGAGGTACTGGTAATATCCTTCGATTTTCAGCCTGTGGTCACTGTTAAACAGATAATTATATCCCAGCACCACATGTGTTGCCCTCGACATTTTCAGGTCCTTGTTTGGCTTTATATAAATTTTATTTATAGTGTCAGTCAATATCTCATAATGATATACGAAGCCGGGCTGTAACCTTGTATGTATGCCCATCCCCAGGCTAACCGACTGTCCGGGCAGAAAATCCCAGTTTATGCTTGCACGGGGCTCAAAGGAGTGGTCGTCCCCGTACTTTGAATACTGGTAATGCAGTCCGCCGACAAATGAAAGGCGATCATTAAAGCGGTGTTTCCATTGGCCGTAGGTTTGGATCAGGGGTATTTCACCATTTATATTCAGATGGTGAAGAAAAATATCATGCTCTTCAATATAAAAGCTGTCCTTTAATGAAACTGATGATATAAAATAGTCGAAACCCAGTTTGAGGAAATTTTTTGAGTTGATCCTGTTCTTATACCCGATCAGCAGTTCTCCTGTGGCTTCACTGTTCCTTTCCCATAAATAATAATCGATAACAGTATCATCGCGGTTATCTATAAGGTTCCTGGCAGTTGTTGATGATAGGCCTGCACTGGTTGAGATGCTGGAGTTCTCATTAAAGAAATGCATGTAGTTGATGCCTGAGAAGCCCATCGTTGACTTTAGGCTTGTAATGTCTGTTTTATTTTCAGTTTCATCTGTTTCTATGCCATCAATACTGTTAATTCCTCCGACACTGAATACTGATAACCTGCCCTTATTTTTTACAGGAATACTAACATTAAAGGACATGTCCTGGTATACGGGAATCATATCTATTCCTATGTCGAGGCCAAGCAGGTCAAAAATTCCCATTGTGCCATACCTGTAGTTTGCAATATAAGATGCTTTGCTGTCTTTTGTAAACGGCCCTTCGGCTCCAAACTCAAAACCATTAAACCCTACCTGCGCCAGGAACTCCCTTTTTTCATAATTTCCCTTTCTCATGTTAAGGTCGAATACCCCTGACAGGGCATCTCCAAACTCTGCAGGGAATGCACCGGTATAGAAATCGGAGTTGCTCAGAACATTATTGTTAAGCATGCTCATTGTTCCTCCCGATGATGACATATCACCAAAATGATTGGGATTGGGCATTTTAAGCCCTTCCATCCTCCACAGCAATCCGTTTGTTGAATTACCCCTTATTACTATATCGTTTATCTGGCTGCCAAAGGTCAGCACTCCTGCAAAGCTTGAGGCCATTCTCGACGGGTCGCCTATACTTCCTGCATAACGCTCTGTTTCTTCAATAGTAAATGAGCGTGAGCTTACCTGTGCCATCTCATTCTGCGGCCTGTCCTTACGGCTGTGTGCTCTAACAACAATATCCCCTCCCATGATAACCATCTCTTCAAGCTTAATATCAAGGATAAGCTCTTTGCCTGAAAATACATATAAGTTAGTGATCACAGCGACATTATATCCTACATAGCTTACTTTTATATCATGACGGCCGGGAGAGACATCGGTAATACGAAAGTTCCCGTCAGCGTCAGTAATCGTACCTCTGAGTTGCAGGGAGTCAGGCAGGATAACATTTGCCCCCGGAAGAGGGGCGCCTGTATTCAAATCAACCACCCTGCCCTTAATTATTTGTGTATACTGCGAATATAGAATATTACATGTAAATAGCAGGCTGAATATGAAAACTGCAAACTTCAGGCATCTGTGCATAGCAGAAAAATATCTTTACCAGTGAAAAAAATATTATATGATTAACAGAATAAAGACATTTAAAATTGTTCCGGGTTGCATTTTTTTTGAACAGCATGCTGCCGTTCAACAGCTTTTTCAGAATTTATAGGAAAAACCTAGTCCGAATACCTCTTTGAACTGGGTCTTTGGCGTACCGTCAAACTTTATATCATCGTCATAGATCAGGTTTGTCAGGATTTTTGCAGAGAAGAAATCATTGATTTTCATATCTAACATTGTTTCCCAGTTAACATCTACCGTAGCAAGGAAATTTCGATAGCCGGAGAACAAATCGAGTTTTGTTTCAAAGACGATATTTTTCAGTATCTCTTTCTTAAGAAATACTTTCACATACGAACCCAGCTCAAATTCAAACTTATCGCCCTTGTCAGCGCCGAATGCCCCTGCATCGGAAAGTGCCTGATCATTTATAAAAGTAGCCTTTCCTGTTGCAGGAGATATCAGTAAAGAAAAGTTATCGGAGGGTTTATAATCCATACCTATTGATCCAAGTAAATACCCGGGAGCAAGGAAAGTTGAAATTTTAACCGAATCGTTGGGGTAGTTATAGCCATCAAACATCTGGGTAGAGAAGCTTAACATACCTGAGAAATACCAGTTTTTACTGGCATTGATGCCAAGCTTTGATGACAGGAAGAGCTTATCATCGGTTTTTTTAAAACTTTCTTCACCACTTTTGCCGGTTCCGTAATTAACCTCAAAGATATTATCCCAGGCCATATTATCCTTTTTATAATTTGCATCAAACATGACTATACCTAGTCCTGAGAAGGAGCTTTCACCTCCTGCAGACCAGTTGGTTAATGATATCTGTGTTAGGTTAAGACTTGTATTACCGCCCAGTTTCCAGTATTTTACAGTATCGGCAGGTTGAGATAATAAGTTTGCCGAAAGAAAAAGTACTAATGAAATTACATTAAACGTTTTCATAACATAAAATTTAAAGCCATTAAAAATATTGATTTTGAATTTTTCATTTAACATTTTTCAGAACAATGTAATTAAACAGCAAAATATCAATTATTGTTCAAATTCCTGTAACATGTGATTTAACTGCACTATAAATTAAGCAGGTATAATATTCAAATTTATTTATTTTTCCGGTTATTGTTAAAATTTCACCCTTACCTGGAACTTTATCTCCGACTTCGTATTTCCACTTATCTCACTCAGGCCTGAGCTTATTGTATCAAGGTTACTATAATCGGTGCGTGCGTACTTCAGCCACAGGTCAACTCTTGCCGGGAATGAATATTTGAGCATCATGTAGCTACGTGTACCCCTGTTGAAAAATGAGGGTGTAGAGTAAGAATACAGCAGGTCATTCTCATAAGTATAGATCCTTGAATAATAAC
>CAZBUF010000198.1:0-3215 GCA_964495025.1 uncultured Bacteroidales bacterium
GTGATAACAAGACTAAAGGATTTTGTACATAACTATTCGTTCAGGCTATGGATGCACCTGATGCTGTTGCTTATTATCAGTGTTTTCATTTTTTTCACCTTCAGGAACCTCAGGGATTTCATCCCCGACAGGGAAATTCCACAGGCGGCGATCATCAGCAAGATAATACGAAGGCCGGTATCGTCAATAATACTTATTTCTTTCCTTCTTACATACCTGTTGTATGAGACGATACCCGAATCGGCACGGCTTATGAACCTTATTATCCTCCTTATACCTGTTCTGGTTATCCTCACGGATATCATACCTGAGAAAATAAGGAGATTTGTGTATTTTATTGTTATTGCAGTGGTTCTTATACAGGTTCACAGCCTTGTATATACCAATACTCTTTTCAGCCGCATATTTCTTTTGCTTGTTATACTCTTCGGCCTGTTTTGCCTCGCCTGGATACTGCAGAGAAGAACAATGCGTGAGTATGTATTATCTGCAAAACCAGGGAAAATAATATACGGACTGGCAGCATTCAGCTTTCTTCTTTTAAGCATCTCAATTTTTGCTGCTGTTGCCGGGGCCGTGAATCTGGCGGAATTTATCACCTATGCCACGATAAACAGTGCCGCACTGTTCATCATATTTTATGCCTTGAGCCATACTGTTAACAGCATCATAATTATCCTGTTATACAGTGAAAGCATCCAGAAACTTAATCTGATAAAACAGTACTACGAGATCATTCATAAGAGGCTGGTGAGCATTGTAAACATGGTATCATGGGTTCTCTGGGGTATTCTTACACTTACTCTGTTCACTGTGTGGGATGAGATCTATCAGTGGGGACGGGGGATATTCGTAAATAAGTTTTCAATAGGTACGGTAAGTTTGTCACTTGGCAATCTTCTTGTTTTTATTCTGATAATATGGCTGACCTTGTGGATAACCAAAATTATCAAGTACATTGTTGAGGGCGAGCTGGCTCCCAAGGTGAAGTTCAAAAGGGGTGTTCCCGGTGCAATATCGCTGATCCTCAGGATAACGGTAATAACAATAGGATTTCTGTTTGCCATTGCCGCGGCAGGTGTTGATATGAGCAGACTTGCTCTTCTCCTTGGTGCATTAGGTGTAGGTATTGGCTTCGGCCTGCAGAATATTTTCAACAATCTTGTTTCAGGAATAATAATAGCTTTTGAACGGCCCATACAGGAGGGTGATATTATTGAGGTGGGTGAACACTGGGGCACTGTAAAGGAGATAGGGATCAGGTCAAGCACAATTTTCACATTTGACGGGGCCGAAGTGATCATTCCGAACGGCAATCTTATATCCAAGGAACTTATTAACTGGACCTTATCAGACCAGCAGCGAAGGGCGGAGATTGCAATCGGAGTGGCATATGGTACCGATCCTGAAAAGGTGCTTGATATATTACATGATACGATAAACAAACATAATGAGATACTTAAGGAACCCGCTCCTCTTGCACTTTTTGCGGGATTTGGCGAAAGCTCGCTCGACTTCCGGGTATTGTTCTGGATAAGAAGAGCTGAAGACAGGTACAAGGTGAGGGTTCAGAGTGAGGTGAATATTTCCGTGAACAAGGCGCTGAAAGATGCCGGCATACAGATACCGTTCCCGCAGCGCGACATTCATATCAAATCGCCAAATCCGGGAATACTTAAAGATATGTCAGATAAAAAAGGAAGTTAGGGGCAGTATTTTTGCAGGTATAATATCGCGACTGTTGAATTATTATTACGATAAATAAGGAACAAGCATGTGTTAAATGCCGCATATTTACAATATATTGACCATTATTATATTTATATTTAAAATTATTATTGTAGTTGTTTTACAATAAACAGTTATTGAGAAATTTTTTATTTCAGATACAAGCTGTTTTCAATCAGATGGTTATCAATTTTTTATTAATACAACAAAACAGGTATTGATTTTTATTGATTCAATTAGTACTAACTAAATATTTATCAGATGAACAAGCAAATAAGAATTAATGAAACAGGTCAGACTGCAGGGACGGGGTGGAACCATCCTATGCCTGATCTCAGGGACTTCACTGAAGAGATGTCAGAGATAGCTGACATGGGTGATAAATTAGGACTGAAGGGCTATAAGGAAGGTATGCGGGCGGCACCGGCATCTGTTGATCTCCGCAGCTGGTGTTCTCCGGTGGAGAATCAGCAAAGACTGGGATCATGCACTGCACATGCTGCCGTTGGCATAGTTGAGTATTTTGAGCGCCGTGCATTCGGCAACCATATCGAAGGCTCACGACTTTTTGTATATAAGGTAACACGCAACCTGATGCAGGAGACAGGAGATACGGGAGCATGGTTAAGGAATACCATGGGCGCACTTGTTCTTTGCGGTATCCCTGATGAGAAATACTGGCCCTATACCGATGCTGATCCTGATTTCGATAAAGAACCGGAAGCCTTTGTTTATTCAATAGCAGATAATTACGAAGCTGTACGTTATTTTTGTCATGATCCCCTGGGTGCCGGCAGAACGGGAGACATGGTACTTAAAACCGTGAAAAAATTCCTATTGGCAGGCGTTCCTTCCATGTTTGGCTTTTACGGATTCCCGTCATTTGAATCAGGCGATATTAAGGGGGGCATTCCATACCCTTGCGATGATGAACGTGCAGAATGGGGACATGCCATTGCCACGGTGGGGTATGATGATAACAGGAAAATAAAAAATACCAGGTGTAACAAGACAACCACAGGTGCCCTGCTTATAAGAAACTCATGGGGAACAGGGTGGGGTGATAATGGGTATGGCTGGTTACCCTATGACTATGTCACTAAAAAGCTGGCCCTCGACTTCTGGTCGCTGCTGTCAATGAAATGGGTGAATACTAAAAAATTCGGGATCTGACAGAAAAATAAAATATTAAAAATGCCCATCCATGTGAATGTTGACGGTGATTTACAGCGCACAAGGTGCGCTGTAAATCCCACTTTTCTGCTTTGATAATCCTGCCACGCATACCGGGATAATCTTCCCGGCATCCTCAAGAATTTTATTTCGCCGGTGTAACCTTTTTAATAGTTATGTAATTTCCTTAAGGGGCACATATTGATTTTTATCATCGTACGGCAAAATTCCTGCTATAAAGATCAATAAATTTCTCATTCCGCTTAATGTTGTGTTAAGCAGAATATACCGTTATGTTGGAATTGAAAATATTA
>CAZBUF010000199.1:0-1670 GCA_964495025.1 uncultured Bacteroidales bacterium
ATAAACAAGCAATCAAACATCAACGTAAAGTTAGGCGAGAATCATTTGTACAAACCAGAAAAGAAATAGAAGATTTTTTAAACAAATAATAACTTTAATCATTAACTAGTATATAGTAATTTATTTATAAAACTTAATATGAAACAAGTTGCTCAAAATCTAAAAAAGGGTACTATAACCCTGGAAGAATTACCTGTACCTGTATGTAAACCAGGTGGCTTACTTGTAAAAACTCACTATTCTGCTATAAGTGTCGGAACAGAAACAATGAAGTTGAAAAATGCGGACATGAATTATTTACAAATGGCAAAAGCCAAACCTGAACAAGTTAAAGAAGTACTAAGTACTCTAGCTCAACAAGGCCCTATAGCTACATATAGAAAAGTTATGAATAAACTTGATTCATTATCTCCTTTAGGTTATAGTCTGGCAGGTGAAGTGATTGAAACAGGTAAAAACGTTGAAGATTTTAAAATCGGTGATCTTGTTGCTTGTGGTGGAGCAGGTTATGCAAATCACGCAGAAATAAATTTTATACCCAAAAATCTATGCGCTAAAATACCTGCTAATGTTAATCTTAATGAAGCATCATTAGCAACAATTGCTTCTATTGCTATGCAGGGATTCAGACAGGCAAACGTTCAGATAGGTGAAAATGTTGCCGTAATAGGTCTTGGATTATTAGGCCAAATTCTCATTAGGTTAATAAAAGCTAATGGCTGCAGTCCATTAGGAATTGATATAGATCCCGGGAAATGTGAAATCGCTGAAAAAGAAGGTGCTGTTTTTACTTCTTTATCAAGCAAATTAAATCCTGAAGAAATTCTGTCAATTACTAATGGCTATGGATGTGATGCAGTAATAATTACAACCGGCACACAAAGTAATGAACCAATTATTATTGCTGGTAAAATTGCCAGAGATAAAGCAAAAATTATCGACATAGGCATAACTAAAATGGATTTGCCATGGGAATTATACTATCATAAAGAACTTGATTTTCGTTTTTCAAGATCATACGGACCAGGAAGATATGATCCTGGATATGAAGAAAGAGGTAATGACTATCCAATTGGATATGTAAGATGGACTGAACAAAGAAATATGCAATCTATTCTCAGATTACTTGAATTAAAAAAGATTGACTTTTCAAAACTTATAACACATGAATATAATTTTCATGAAGCTGTAGATGCATATAAGTACATTAAGGAGGGAAATGAAAACTACTTAGGTGTAATATTAAAATATAATAAGAATATAGATTATAAATCTAAAATAATTGAATTAAGCAAAACACCTGTTAAAGAAGATACAATCTCGTTAGGTGTTGTTGGGGCCGGTAATTATCCCAGTACAATGCTATTCCCATATCTAACCGGAAGGAAAGATGTGAAATTGACTGGTATTTGTACAGCTACAGGAATTAACGCAAAATCAAAAGCTGAAAAATTTAATTTTAACTATGCAACAACTGACTATCATTCTCTAATTCAAGATGAGAATATAAATACAGTATTAATTGCTACAAGACATAATCAACATGCCAAGATGATTATAGATGCTATAAAAAATAAAAAACATGTATATGTTGAAAAACCTTTTGCAATAAATATTGATGAATTAAAGGAAATACACAAAAATTATCAAAAAAACAATATTAATATTAT
>CAZBUF010000200.1:0-16698 GCA_964495025.1 uncultured Bacteroidales bacterium
GTTATCAATAATATGTTTGTTCCAGTATTTCATATTACTGGATTTGTTTAATGTTAAATTAAAATTACGATTTTTTAGCAATATTATTGAGTAAAAAAATAATTATGTAAACCAGTTCATTCTTGTTTATACAAATACAGAAATACCGGGACCTGAAATATTACAGACTTTTATTTGCTATAAACGAATTTCTTCTTTATTCCGGCCTCAATGTTAATGCTGATTGAGTTTCGGCACAAAATTCGACAAAGTATTTATTACAGCCTGAGGTTTATAAGGTTTTGTTATATAACTATCAAAATTTTCGCTGATTATCCTTTGTTTGTAATGTTGTTGGGCATAAGCAGTTATTCTATTATAAATCAATTAATTTAGTATATCAGTACTACCGGTTATATATATTATTCAGCGGCCGTAAGGATCAATATTTTCTTAATTTATTCTTTTTTTATTTACTTTAACGTCAAAACGGGTACATGTGTTCATTTGCATGTCTTAATGATATAAAGTTGGAAGAAGGATGGCGCAAACCGGAAAAAGATCTGAAGTTGGAAAGTAAATTCACACTAAGCGATAATATAAAACAAAATGATTATTAATAAAAAATATAATGAATTACGTGACCGTATTCCTTCATTAACAAAGGTATCATACGGGCTTGGTACTTCTCTGGATATGGGGGCCTGTGGTTATACCCGGCTGTGGCTTTCGCGGTTTTTAACATTTATCTTGGAGTGCAGCCATGGTTAGTTGGCCTGGCGTTAACGCTGATCAGGATATATGATGCGATTGCTGACCCCATTGCCGGCTGGATATCAGATAATTTCAGATCATCATACGGCAGAAGGAGACCCTTCATCCTTGTTGCGGGTATTTTAAGCGGACTGGGACTTCCTGTATTGTTCCTGGTGTCTCCGGAATGGTCAGGGATCAACTTCCTTGGTGTTTCCATGATTTTTTGGTATATGATGTTGTCCTCACTGTTTTTCATACCTGTCATCAGTACTTTTTCTGTGCCATTTCACAGTCTTGGTAATGAGCTTAGCCCGGATTACGATGAGCGCACTTCAATAATGACATACAAGGGTGTAATGCAAAAAATATTTGAAGTGGGTAATTATTATGCGCTTCGTTTTACAAACCTGGCATGGTTCCTTCTTCCCGGCGAAAACGGAGGCAAGAACACTCTTCTTGGGATGCAGGTATATACATCCATTCTTGGTATTATCATGGCAATATTTGCGATAATAATATTTTTAAATGTGAAGGAACGCTATTATGATAAGGTAGTAAAAAAAACAAGGGAACGCATTTCTCTTAAAAGCTCATTTTATGAGACTTTGAAATGCAGGCCTTTTCGTATGCTGATGGGTATGGGTGGTTCTTTCACGCTCGGAACAAGTATGGTTGGTGCACTGGGGTACTATGCAACAGTTTACTATGTATGCCGCGGGGATACGGTATATGGCGACAACTGGCAATTCTGGATGGGCATCGCCTTTATGATCGGTGGTCTGCTGGGTGCTCCAAGCCTTGCACAGGTTGCAGGGAAGGTAGCTAAACGCTCTGCCGTTGTTGTTTCCGCATGCATTGGTATTATCGGTTATGGGGGCTCATGGTACCTGTACACACCTTATATTCCATGGCTCCAGACAATTTCTTCAGGATTAATGGGATTTGCCGCATCGGGCCTGTGGATGCTTCACGGTTCTATCCAGGCGGATATAATAGATTTTGATGAGCTCAATACAGGTACGCGCAGGGAAGGATCCTTCACTGCCTGTTCTTCATATATACTAAAGCTAGGCAGCTCACTGGGTTATTTCATCTCAGGGCTCATTCTTGACTGGTCAGGCTTTGATGCTTCACTCCAGAAAGAACAATTAGGAGAATCAATATTATGGATACGGAGGATGCTTGCCAGTATTCCTGTCCTGGGATTATCACTGGCTATTTTTTTTATTCTCCGCATGTCACTTACGAAACAAAAATGTGCAGAAATCAGGGCAGAGCTTGAAGAACGGCGGGGCACCGTATAACGACACGCCTGGCATCAATAATCTGCCAGCAGGCTGTAAGCAAACCATAATACCGGTGCCTGCGCGTGGAAATCGCCTGTTGAGCGTGGACGAGCCAGGTAATACTCTGTACTTGTACCTTTACCTGTCCCTACACAAACTTCTGTCACTTTCCCTTCATTATTAATATAATTAGTAAGCGCTTCCCATGCTTTCTGATAGGCCTGTTTAAATCCGGCTTCCGGCAATATTCCTTTTTTAACGCCAACGGTCATGGCATAACCAAACATAGCTGTCGAAGAAGTTTCTTCCCATGCATTTTCATTATCAACCAGTTGCCTCCACATACCATCTTCCGATTGATACTGCAGCAGGGCATTCATCATTTTTTTATACCCGTTAAGTATTGAATTATAATGAGGATTGCTTTCAGGGAGCACGGATAACAATTCCGCCAGTCCGGCAGCTACCCAGCCATTGCCCCTGCCCCAGAAGAACGGGGCATTCTCACCGTGGTGAAACAGGCCGTTCGGTTGCTGCAGCTTTTTAAGGTAAGAATCAATTTCCAGGGCAGCCCTTTCAAGGTATATTTCCCTGCCTGTAGCCTTGTATGCCTGAACCTGCAAACTTCCGATCATCCATACATCATCAATCCAGAATCTTGTTTGATTTGTCAGCCCGTCCGGTAAAGGGTCTTCCCACTGTTTATCCGCAAAATAAAGACCCTGATCCAAAAAGCTCTTATTATTATCCTGTATATACAGTTCCAGTGGCAATATTCCGTAAACGCATGCATCAACATGATTGGCCGTATTAAGGATATTATCGTCCAGCACTTTCATGTACCGGTCAGAGAGTCTCTGAAGCGTTACTGAATCGTTCAGTAAGCCTGCCAGTCGCGCAGCACCAAATCCCGTGCATGCCTCCGCATAATGTATGGCATTGACCTTTTCCGTTTCCAGCTCGTACATTAAAAAGTCCGGCCTGCCAAGCAGATCATCAATTATTTTTCTACCCACTGCTTCAGGTGATCTTTCATCAGACTGCATATTTGCTTTCTTATTTAAGTCGTTGCATGCAAAAGCACACATTGAAAAAATCAATATTAAAACATAGGTTAAATAAATTCTCATGGTGTAATTTATTTTTATGATTAAGCAAATGTACGAAATATCAATAAGTATTATCCTGAACAATATAACTCCTGCATGTCAATCACAATAATCATTTTATGCTGCGAACCGGCTTTTATCCTGAAAGAATACTTACGGCAAAAAATACGATAATTATTACAGAAACCACAGTAATCATTCCCAGAATTGTATTTAATTTTGCTTTTTTGCGATAATACTCTTTAAATTTTTTCTTTTTTCCACCCAGAATCCATCTTATAAATGCTCCGGGTATTGATAAAATTGTTACTTCAAAGAGGCCTTCAAGAAAAAATAAGGCAATTATTCCTGCTGCAATGAGAATTTCAGATAGATTTTCCATTATTATAATTCATTAATTCTTATTATAGGCTTTTCCTGATATATTAAAAATACAAAGGCCTCTGTTTGACAGAGGCCCCGGTATAAATATCATAGTATAAAAGAATTCCTGTTTTATTCGTATCCGGTATTTTGTTGAACCTTGGTAAGATCAACAAAAATTTGCGGAATGGGCCAGTACTCGTGATGAAGGAGCATATGTTCTCCTACCACAGGCGCATATGTTTGCACACGATTAAAAAGAACACCTACACCCCGGCGTTTCAGGAATGAATACCTGTGTCCTTCATGCGCTAGCTCACGGGCATGTTCATCAATAATCATTGCATCTGTTAAAGTAGTAAATACAGAAACATGTGCCCTGTTTCTGATTACATTTATACGTAACAGAGCTGTTGTCATATTGCCGGCATTCAGGTATGCTTCTGCTGCTATCAGGTAGGCCTCAGCCAGTCGGTACTGAATAACATTCTTAAAACCTTCTGCCTCGTCAACTTCCCTTGATTTGGAACCATCCTCCCAATGCTTCATAGTCGTTGGCATACAGTTTAACATATCCTGACCATTAGAACTTGAAACGTTATCTGCTGTTACTGTATCCCCAAGACTGACCCCTGCAGGTAAATTAGCCGCATCATCATAATACCAGGCCAGTTTATACCAGGCATTAAGTCTCAGATCACCTGCGTCATATAAATTCATGATATAATCAGTAGCAGTTAATCTTGACCATGGTCTGCCCCCTTGTTCAAAGGTTCTGGCAACGCCATTAGTCCTGTCATATAATGATGTAAACTGTGTTGAAAGCCGTTGCGGATGGCCATTGTCGTTTTCTGTAAACTGCCATGCAAAAATAATTTCCGGGCAGTCTTCATACTGCGGGGGAAATATTTGGGCCGGGTCCGCTACAATTGAATAAGCGCCGTCATTTATAACAGAATCAGCATAAGCTGCTGCAGATGACCAGTTTGATAAATCCATATATACCTTTGACAGTAAATGCCGGGCAACTCCCTTTGTTACTCTTCCTGTATTGTCTATTGAACTTGCTTCAGGAAGCAACGGAATTGCAGCAAGCAGATCTGATACAATAAGATCATATACCTGGTTCTGTGGTGCCAGAACAGTTTCTGCCTCAGGATCATCAAATACCCTGTCAGCCAACACTATATTTTCCCATCTTTGTACCAACTCGGTATGGAAGTATGCCCTGAAGAATAATGCTTCACCTTTGATGGTATTTTTTCTTGCTATATCACTATTGTTTGATTCGAGAATATCAAGGCCGTCAACATTCTTAATAATAATATTAGCACGATTGAGACCTCTGTAATATGCATCCCATATCTGTTCAACCCCGTCATTTGTTGCATCGAAACCGCCTAATGATGCATACTCATTAACAATTGCCTGATCAGACAGGTGTGTTCCCGGTGTTACAAGGTCTGTAAGTGCAAACTTATGCAAACCGATATCGTCACTTTCATAAGGAGATCTTGCTCTTTCGTAGACTCCTAATACTGAACCTTCCAGGCCATCCAATGTGGATAATGCTAAATCTGTGGTAAGTGCATCCCTTGGCTGAAGATCTATAATATCATCAGTACAATTTACCAGTAGAAGTAACACAAAGATGGCTGATAAATATATTTTAATTTTTTTCATCATCATAATTTTTATATTTTAAACCTTAAAATGTAATTTTCGTGCCGAATAACCATGTCTTAATTGTTGGAAATGATCCGAAATCACTTTCCGGCGAATATGCCTTATCATAATTTGTCCAGTATTTAAGATTGTTACCCCTTACATAAAAAGATACATATGACAGAGGCGTATTCTTCAGAACTGACTGAGGCAAGTTATATTCCAGCGATATATTTCGTAACGAGACGAATGATGCGTCTTCCATTCTCACAGCGTTTTGATACGGATATACTCTGGTTCTGTGCGGTTGCGGGAATTCTTGTGAATGATGGGTTGGGGTCCAGTAATCAACTTTAACAGTGTTATCACGGCCAGTTAAAGTATTAATAAAATTATTCATTTTGGTAACTCCCTGAACAAATTCAAAAAGAACTGTTAACTCAAATCCTTTATAACTGAAACTATTCCTGATACCGCCATACCAATCCGGTGTAGGACTTCCAAGGAATGTCCGGTCATCAGAATCTATTGTATCGTTACCATCTATATCCCTGATTATTGGATCACCGGCACCGTAATTTCTGATAGAAGGATGCCTGGCAGCCGCTATTGTATCAATTGTCCAATCGTATGTTGGCGAATTGGGATCATCTGTCCCATTATATACGCCAATAAAGTCATAGTCATAAATTACATCAATATCCTGGCCGATAAACCATCCGTTACCTTCGTCGTCAACAGGATTGCCATCCGCATCAACACTGGCACTGTTTAACCTTACAATTTCGTTTTTGTCTTTTGCCCAGTTCATATTTACAGTCCAGCCAAACGGGCCGTCAAGTACTTTTACTGCTATATTAGCATCAATACCCCAGTTTTCGGTTTCACCAATATTACTTAATACACTAACGTGTCCTGTTGTTGAAGGTATCTGTTCAGGCAGAAGCAGGTCAGTAGTGGCCGTCTTATAATAATCAACAGAACCTGATATTTTGTTTCTTAAAAATCCAAAATCAACGCCTGTATTGAGCTGGTTACTTTTTTCCCATCTCAGACTTTCATTAGGAAATGTACCTGTTGTCAGTCCGTTAAATACAGTTCCTCCAAAGCTATAGCTTACATTTGATGTCAGAGAGATAAATCCGAAGTTGGGGATACGGTCATTTCCCATTACACCATAACTTACACGGTATTTCAGAAGACTTACAACAGAACTATTTTCCAGAAATGATTCGTTATGCGCATTCCATGCAAAAGATGCTGAAGGGAAATTACCCCATTTGTTATTAGCACCAAATTTTGATGAACCGTCTCTTCTTATCGTTAAAGTTACATGATAACGCTGATCATATCCATATCCCAGTCTTCCTACCAGATATACTTTACCCCACTTGTCGGGAGTATATTGGACTGATGAATTGCCTGAAGCAACACCACTAAGTCCGTAGTATGAGAGCAATTCAGTTGAAGGTTGCTCACCTGTTGTATTTAGTGTATATGCATCATATGTCTGGAAACCGTAAACAAATGTTGCATCCACAGAATGTACATCTCCTATTATTTTCTTATAATTCAGTATGTTATCAAGCAGGTATGTAGTATTTTCTTGAAACTGCACTCTCATGTTACTTGGAAGATTGGCATAAGCTGATGTATAAAAATTCCTGAATTTTTCATTTCTCTGTTCACCAAAAGCATTTATTCTGAGAGTAAGTCCGTCAATAATAGAGAACTGAAGATAAGGATTTATATAAAACCTGTTATTTGTTCTGTCAACATCTGATTCTTTGTGCCTGAACAGTGGATTATACTGAAACTGGTCACCATTAACTGTTGGCACAAGAATCCCGAGTGAATCATGAGTTCTTCCAAGAGGTGAATTTCCAATATAATCAGTAAAATCCGGATTTCCCTGATATATTGAAGTTCCTGTTTCGTCTGCGTCACTTCTGGAAACCTGTACTTTTGCTCCCACAGTTAACCATTCATAAGGATCATAATCAGTATTTACTCTTATCGAGTAACGTGTATAGTCTGATTCAAGAGCAATACCATCTTCATAATACATTGAACCATTCATATAGTAACGGAATTTCTCAGTTCCTCCGTCTATTGAAATACCTATATCTCTTGTTTCACCTTGTTTCAGCAAAAGTTTCTGCCAGTCAATAAATTTTTTGTTCTGTAAATTATCCCATTCAACAGGATCACCAATAACCGTTGACAAAGTTGTGTCTGTTCCGGCACCTTCACATGCATCAACTCTAAGCTGAGCAAATTCAGGACCGTTAAATAATGTAGGCTTAATTGTCAGGTCAGTAACACCCATGGCAGCATTTACTGAAACAGTAGGTTTACCAACCGTACCGGTCTTTGTAGTTATCAGTATTACACCATTTGCACCACTGGCACCATATATTGATGCAGCAGCAGCGTCTTTTAATATATCAATGGAAGCAATATCTGCTGAGTTAATTTCAGCAATATTACCGCCGGTTGTCGGGACACCGTCAATTACAATAAGTGGTTCATTTTCCTCAATGCCATCATCATCCTCGCCAATTGAGTTTTTACCACGAATAACGAAAGTAACACCTCCACCGGGTATTCCTGACCCCTTTGAAATTTTCACACCTGAAACCTGTCCCCTTAATGCTTCAATAACATTAGGAACCGGCGCTTTGTTAATATCTTCTCCTTTGATGGATGAAATAGCACCGGTCACATTTGTCCTTTCCATTGATCCGTATCCTATTACTACTACTTCCTGAAGTGCCGTGATGTCTTCAATAAGCGAAACATCTATAACTGACTTTCCGGATATATCAACTTCTTCAGATAAAAATCCGATAAATGAAAAGACAAGCGTACCGCCTCCTGCAGGTACAGCAAGTTCAAAATTACCATCTATATCAGTTACAGTACCTGCTTCAGTTCCCTTCAGAATAATATTGACACCCGGCAATGATTCACCGGTATTAGCGGCAATAACCTTACCTGTGACCCTTGTTTCCTGAAGAGAAACCTTTGTGGAACTCTGAACCTGGCCAACGTTTGCTCCAGGATCAATACTGACTCCCTCAGAGGAGCCGTTGTCAGAGATACTAACCGCCGATGACTGTTCAACCAGGTCTGTGGCAGCTACCTTGCCCTTATCTTCAGCTCCTTTCCCTTGCATGGACAGGCTGGTGAAGAATAAGCAAATAGTGACTATGCATAACCTGCATAACCAGTAATTCAATTTAAGTTTAGTTTGATTAGACATGTTCATAACTATTATTTATTATTAATTCATTAGTTAGGTAATATAGGTAATAATTATTCTAAAATACGCATCAGTTAAAAAATTCAGGATTTAAAAGTAAAAAAAAAATAATAAATTGCAACCGATTGCAATAATTTTTTGCAGATATTTTATTTATATGTTACTTTTAGTTCCGTTTTATTTTTTCGGAGTTGATGATGAAAAACAAAAATGAAGTTACAATATACGACATCGCCAGAGCCTTAAATATTTCAGCTTCAACTGTAAGCAGAGGTTTAAATGATCATCAGAGCATAAGCAAAGTAACAAAAAAGAGAATATTGAAGGCTGCGGGTGAAATGGAATACCAGCATAATATTTTTGCCAGTAACCTCAGAAAAAAAAGGACCAACACTATAGGAGTTGTTTTGCCCAGGTTCAACAGTTATTTCATGTCTACGGTAATTGCGGGCATGGAGAAAGAAGCAAACCGGTCGGGTTACAATCTTATTATCAGCCAGTCGCAGGAGTCAGTCAAAAAAGAGATCACCAACATATCTACAATGTTTAACAGCCGTGTTGATGGCTTATTGGTCTCGTTAGCTTATGATACTGAGAATATGGACCATTTTAATGTGTTCTTCAAAAAAGGGATCCCCGTAATTTTCTTTGACCGTGTATTCAATCATCCTGATTATACAAATATTGTCATAAATAACTTTATTGCCGGTTATGAAGCAACTGTTCACTTAATTAATCAGGGATGCAAAAGAATTTTGCACCTTGGCGGCAACCAGAAACGTAATGTTTATTCTGACAGGTACAATGGCTATAAACAGGCACTTGAGGACCACGGAATTGCCTTTGATAAACGCCTGGTTGTTATTAACCTGCTGAATGAACATGCCGGCATAGATACAGCAAAAAAAATTCTTAATATGGATAAACTTCCTGACGGTATTTTTGCCTCAAATGATGTTTCAGCTGTTGCCATAATGTGCCAGTTGAAGAAGGCAGGTATACGCATACCTGATGAAATTGCTGTTGTTGGATTTAACAACAGCCCTGTATCAACGGTAATTGATCCTAACCTCAGTACTGTGGATTATCCCGGGCAGGAAATGGGAAAAGTAGCAGCATCCACACTGATAAAAAAACTTAATAATATTCAGGATATCAACTCCAACAACATAGTATTACGTCACAAACTTATTATACGCGAGTCATCTCTCAGGAAATAAACTGGCCCTGCAACTGTCTTTAATATCCTTAAAAGTCATCTGTTCTGAATGGTGAGGCAGGTAATCCTTCAATATTGTATAAATTTGCACCGTAGGGGTTATCAGCCCATGCATATCTTACAGCAGCGGGATTTGGTATCGACTCGTGCCACACCACCACCTTGTTATTTACAATTTTTGCATTTGCCCATATAAATTTCCTGTCATCACCTGCAATGGCAAAATACTTAAGCTGTCCTCCTCCTTTAACAGCCAATCCCGAGCCGGTTCCGGTAAATGTAATAATGATCTTATTTCCTTCCTTTCCCATCGATTTAAAAAGAGGCCCGGAAGAAACAATATCTTTCTCCCCGTAGGCTAAACTTTCCGCAGCGAGCGCAAGGCGTTGCCCTACATCCTTTTTATTAAGCGGGTGTATGTCATTCCATTCACCCAGGTCTATGGTTGTAACCATAGCAGTATTAGGCAGATAAAGTGATTTAAGCTGCACTTCCCTGAATAATGCCCAGTTGCTTTCTGAAGGTTGATCAAGGGCTTCCATATAATTGGGCAGTTGTACATAAAGGAACGGGCAATCATGCATATTCCATTTTTCTCTCCAGTCATTTACAAATACGGGGAACAGGTCTTTGTATTCCCGTGACCGGTCAGCATTTGATTCACCCTGATACCATGCTATCCCTTTAATGGTATAATTCAAAGCCGGATTAATCATTCCGTTGAACAGGCCTGATGGCATATAATGAAAAAAGGTTTGTTCCGGCATAGGTTCCATAACAGCACCCGTTTTATACTGCCACTCTCCCTTTAAATCTATTGCACTATCTCCTGCTATTAGCTGGTAAGGCTTGTCTTTAATAAACCCCCCATCCCCAATATTGCTGATCACTCTCACCACAATGATATTTTTTCCTTCTTTCAGAAGATTTTCCGGAATATTATATTTTCTGGGCGGGTACTGGTATGAAGTTGAACCCACAAATCTCCCGTTTATGTATACCGAATCACTGTCCACTATCCTTCCCATAAATAATTTTCCGGGTTTGCCTGTCATGGAAGCGGGGATGTCAACTTCCTTTCTGAACCATACAACCCCGTTTATTTCACCTAACCCCTTGTCCTTCCAGAATGCAGGTATTGACATTACCTGCCATTCCGAAGCATCATAATCTTTATCAAACCATGGTTTATCCTTATTTGACAAGCCCCTGTCATTTTGTCGGAGACGGATATACCATTCACGTGCTACAGCTTTATCTGTCTCTATTATATCATTTATGTAATTTTTATCCTTACATTTTTCCAATGTATTCATATGTGACGGGAATTCCCTAATTGCTTCTTCACTCATCCAGGCTTCAACAGGTGTACCTCCCACACTTGCATTTATTATTCCAACCGGCACATTGTATTTATCATATAATGCCTTTGCGAAAAAATACGGGACAGCTGCAAACTGAAGAATGTATTCAGGACCTGCTAATTCCCATGTTCCTGATAACATATTGTCCAGGGGTGTATTGAAATCATAGTGCATAGGAACCTTAAATTCCCTGATGAACATATTTTCAGAATTCCCGATTTCTTCACTGTAAAGATCCTCAACACGTTTCATAGTAATAGTCATGTTCGACTGTCCTGAACATATCCATACATCACCAATAAGAATATTTTTCAAAGTAATTTTATTTCCGCCAATGATTTCCATATTATAAGGGCCACCTGCTTTTAATCCTGAAAGCATGACCATCCATTTCCCCTGTTTATCCGCAATTGTTGTATAGGTTTTATCAATAAAGTTCACGGTTATCTTCTCGCCGGACGCGGCCCTCCCCCATATCCGGGTACTGTCACCACGCTGCAATACCATGCCATCGCTTAAAAGTAAAGGCAGTTTAACTTCACATGAGCCATAATGAAAAGTAAGCAACAGGCACAAACAGAATAATAAAAAGCGTAATTTTCCTCCAAATTTCATAATTTACTGAATTAGTTTATTGTGAATTCATCACTATTGCTTTGCAAAAACAACCAGAAGTTCATCAGTTTTAAGAAAGAACATACCATTTGACAAGCTGCTGATATCTATTTTCCCGTTCAGGCTAAGGTTGTTTTTAGCAAGCACGACATTGCCAAGCATGTCGTAGATCTTAATATCAGCCACCTTGTTTCTTATGTTAAGAGTTATAAAATCGGTGGCGGGATTGGGATATATGAATATATTATTGGTTTCAATAATACTGGTTATACTGGCAGGATATTCAAATCCTTCATCAACAATTTCTGTGCTAAGTTCAACGACTCCCGCGTTATCCATGCTTGTCCGGCAATCGCTGTCAGTCCACGAAAGTATTTTAAGGATTGGCAGCCCATTATCCAGACCATCTGATAGATCCGTATCAACAATCTTTACACAAAAACCTATTTGCAGGCTGTCCTCTGCCATGAACGGGCCTTTGGCATCTTCGATGGAATCGATGGCAAGGGAACTGAAAGGTATCAGCATTTCATAAACCCATGAACCTTCATCGCGCACATATCCAAAATCATATGGTACATTTTTGGGATACTGTAAAGCACCGGAGATGTTATAAGATTCCATGCTTTCTATCCATGAAGTGGCAAACTGATAATGCCCGTACCAGGGGCCGTTATTTTCAGTATAATTTGCACCTCTTCCGTCTCTCAGATTTTCAGTATAAACATCAAAGAAAATCTCAGCCCTGTCAGATTGTAGGTCAGAAAATCCGGAACACCACTGATCGCAGAACTCGTCATCATCAACTTCCAGAAGAATATAGAATGCATCATCTGTAAATGACATTTTCCATGTTGCATTTTCAATGCTTGGAGGTAATATGTTACTTAATGGTTCGAATTCCACCGTATTAGGATCAACACAACTCCACACAGGATCTATAACTCCATCGATTATGGGCGGATTTGAAAATTTATAAATTACTACATCAGTTGTTATAAAATTACTGTTGTTAATCGTTAAAGAGACATTCTCACGTTCATAGCTACCGATCACATCTGAGCTTTCATTCAGGAAGAGAGTTACTATTTTTACGGGGTAAGTCCCACCCGGATAACCTGTGACAGCAGTAAGATCGAAATATATATCATAAAATAAAATACCTCCTGAATTTCCAATAAAATATGCATTGTCAACATTTACTTCAACACCTTCAAATATCTCACTATTATTGGTAAGAACATCTACCAGTATAGAATACGGCGATTCACTGGTGCCTGACAATATGGAAAAATCCTTTGTCTCATCCTGATCAAGGTTTATATAAAAAGGATCATCGCTAATAGGGATTTCAATCCTGGTCGACAATCGTACATCATTAATTATTTCCGTTTTCCCAACATTATCAGTCTGAGAATAGCATATCAGGTTTAAAAGTACTGCTGATATTAATAATGTTGTTCTCACGATAAAATCATCTTTAAATGATTTTTTTTCAGATTAATGATAAATATTATTAACCGGAGAGTATTCTTCCAGTCTGTCAGTTATAACATGTTTTGATTTATTATATACCGGAATACATGAATACAGGTTAACCTGCCAGGCAGACAGAGATACATACAAGTGTGACATCAATGTAAAAAATCCAGGGTTAATAATATATCACCAATATAAAAAAATGAAGCGCTAAAAATATATTATTTCTTCATGATATCAAAATATGTCAGGCTACTATTTTATTAATAATTGCAGTTTCCTTAGAATGAAGTATTGCTTATGAATGCGATCCTTTTGCTGTCAGGTGACCAGCTGGGAACATTCATGGTCCCCTGTCCTCCGTAAATATAGGATACTATCTTTGGTTCACCTCCGTTTACAGGCATTATACGTATATAGACATGTTTATAAAAAGGATGATCGCCGGAGTCCACTTCCTCTGGAAATGAGATAAAAGCAACCTGTTTCCCGTCCGGTGAAATGTGAGGGAACCAGTCGTTTAGTTCATCAAAAGTCATTTGTTCCTGTTCGCTGCCATCAGGTTTCATTCGCCATATTTGCATTGTCCCCGTGCGGTTGGAGTTAAAATATATATATTTTCCATCAGGGGTGTATTCGGGCCCATCATCCAGTGCGGTTGAAGCAGTAAGACGGATTTCTTCTTTTTTATATCTTGAAATCCTGTATATATCATAATTATCATTTCTCCCGCCGGTATAGACCAAAAACTCATCGTCAGGTGACCAGCCATGAAGATAAGACGGACTCTTTGCGGTAATCCTTTCAGGGTTTCCCCCACCTGCCGGTAATATATATATAACTGACCTGTTATCATCTTCTGCTGAATGGTGGCTTATTCCAAGGAATTTGCCGTCAAAAGACAAAACATGGTCATTATTATTAATGATTGCAAAATCAGTATTTATTTTATTTACTGTGCGGTTATCCAGGTTAAAGCTGTAAATGAATCCTTCACTGTTAAAGACTAACGTTTTACCATCATTTGACCAGTTAGGTGCCTGCAAAGATTTTGGTGAACTATGTAATATCTTTCTTAACCCTGTTTCTATATCCAGAATCTCAATATTGCTCCCTATATAATCAGTATAAGGAATGAAATTCTCATCTGCGGGAATAATAATCCTTACATTTTCAAATACAGCCTCTTCAAGCACTTCTGCATTATGAGAGCAAATGAATAATCCTGCGTACACTTCATTGTTAAGTCTGATATCTGCAATTTCGATGGTTTTAAATTTCTCACCACTCCTGGCTACTGACAAGATATAAATATCTCCCCTTCTTTCGACCTGGATAATATCAGGATACGTAAGTTCCGACCTTGTTTCTTCAGTATCATTTCCCGTAATTTTCCTGTACTGAAGTGAGGTCAACCCGTCGCCATGAACAACTCCGCTTACATGCACCGAGTTGGTTGTAAGGCTGTCTCTTATCATTATTCCTGCTTTTCTGTGTTCATGGACACCATCACCGCTAAATCGCATTCTGACGCGAATAATAAAGTCTCCTTTAAGTTTTTTCCATAATAAATGGAACCCATCTTTGTCAAACCATATGTTCTCTCCGGCGCCCCGCAAGGTATAAACCTGTGTATCAGGATTATATTCTGTACTTCCGGGTAATTTTGTATCGCCAATATCGGTACTATTGTCAAACATTCCTGTTGGCGAATTCTGAGTCAGTGCAATATTCATTTTTAAAGCTAAATAGATTAAAATTATTATAAATGCTTTTGTTGTAGCAGGCTTTTTTTCTTTCATCCTTTTAGAGTTTTAGCTGATTAGAAATAATTATTTAAAACTGGTCATATTTATTTTCCACATTGGAATTTCTCTTTTATATTCCAGGGAATCCATCTTTTCCCCGAATTGCGATCTCAGGTTCTGAACGAGCTGATCAGATGAATGTACGACAAAAACTTCAGAATATTCCTTTCCATAAATCTTCTTCCTTACATCGTCAATATCAGGAGAAGCGTATAATATATCAATATTTTCCGATCCACACTCAGCAAGGATCACCATAAATCCACCCATTTTTAATGAAAAATCAGTAATTATCAAAGGGCTGGAAGCATCTGAGAACAACCGGGCGTCTTCAATTATTGAGAGGCAGTCATTACGGGTCATCCAGCACCTGCTGTCTGAAATTTCAAAAATAGAAAATATACCGGAAATGATCAATAAAATATAAACTCCTGAATAAAAGAGTTTACCAAGCAGGATCTTCCTGCTGATAAAATAAGTCATTATTAATATTATCCCAACCAGACTTATTGCGTGGTATCTCCATATAACAGACAACCATCCGTTTCTGGCAATATCCAGGACATAATAGAATAACATAAGAGGTAATACAACCAATAAAAGAAAATACCTGATCTCTTTTGTTGATCTTCTTAAAAAATAAATAAATGCAACAATGACCAAAGCCATCATTATTGTCCATGATGCCATTGAAATGATAACTAATGGAGTCAAGATAAAATCGGATGCAGATGTAATCTGGGACCAGTCAACCAAATATATGAAAGTATGCGCAAAACCCATTAGCTGATACATCAGGGGCTCTGCAATATTTAGTTTATGTTCAATATTGATTTGCCAGGACATGGCTTCGAATATCTCGTGCCTGTTTATATACATTGAATATATCCAGGGCAGATAGCACAGTAGTATAATTAATATATTTATACTATAAGTTTTTACAAGCTTTTTTTCAAAGGCTAAAATATATGCCAGGTGGCCGAAAACAGCAATCCCTGATATCACTGATGTGTACATTGCAAGAATTCCCGTTACCGCATATGCGATCCACCATTTTAATTTGTTATCTGCAATTACCTTCAGGAACAAATAGTGTAATACAATTATAAAGAAAGCCCACAGCATGTAATACCTTGCTTCCTGCGCAAACAAATGAAAAACGGGCGATACGGAGTAAAGACTAATAGTGATCCATCCTGCCAGTTTTGATTTAAAAAGGATTCTGGCCAGATTGAACAAAACAGGAAGAGTTATGATAAAAATAAATACTGAAAACAGCCGGTAGCTGACAAAATCATCACCAGCTACTCTGTGCCATAAAATCAGGAAGACATAATGCAATGGAGTAAGATGAGTGTCAGTAAATAAACCTTTAAGCTGGGAGCCGGGAGTATAATCCTGTTTATTCAAATGTACCAGATCAGTGAAATAAGTTATGCTTCTAATCTCATTTAAAGGTACCAATCCGGAATATTCACTCAATGGTATCCCTGAAGTGTGCATGACTGTCGACATCTCATCTTCCCAGAAAAGTCTGTTATCTATATTGACAAATTTCAATGTTACCCCTATAATTACAACAAATAGATATAAATACGGATGTTGAAAGAACTTACGGATCAAATTCATATACCGGCAGTATTAAATGTTAAAATCCAGCATTGCTAAATATACAAATAATATTATTTCAATATCACTTTATCATTAAATCATAAGATATTTTGCTGATAGTAGCATGCTAATCATGCAGAGGATGAATTGCCTGTGCTACGCAACCTTTTCCATTATTA
>CAZBUF010000201.1:0-3634 GCA_964495025.1 uncultured Bacteroidales bacterium
TGAACAGTTGATAGAACAGGTAATTATAAACCTGATACAAAATTCGATATATGCCCTGAGTGGCATTAAAAAAGGAAAAATTCAGCTTCTTGGATTTATGAATAAGAGAGGCAGGATAAATATCCAGGTCATAGATAACGGCCCGGGGATACTTAAAGATGTTCTTGACAAGATATTTATCCCTTTTTTTACAACAAAACGTTCAGGCTCAGGTATCGGACTAAGTCTGTCAAGACAAATTATCAGGTTGCATAATGGTACAATTACGGCAAATTCCGAACCGTACAGGGAAACGGTATTCACCTTAACATTTTGATAACCGGCCTTGAGAATTTATGATATAACCGGAGCTTATAGAAAATACAATTTACTGAATAATAATTGACACTATGGAAATAATTGGACTTATACCGGCCGGGGGCCAGGCAAAAAGACTTGGTAAGATTCCGTGCAGCAAAGAGATTTTACCATTTTATACCGGCAGCACAGATAATAAAAAGAATTTCAGGATGAATGTGATCTCAGAGCATCTTATTAATAGCTACCGTATAGCCGGAATAAAAAATATTTATTTTATCCTTCGCCAGGGCAAATGGGATATTCCTTCTTATTATGGGGATGGAACAGATTTCGGGGTCAATATATCTTATCTTATTATGAACTTACCCTATGGCACTCCTTTTACATTAGACCAGGCCTATCATTTCACAAAGGACAAGTAT
Source organism: uncultured Bacteroidales bacterium (assembly GCA_964495025.1). GTDB lineage: Bacteria > Bacteroidota > Bacteroidia > Bacteroidales > UBA10428. The sequence goes on from CAZBUF010000201.1 coordinate 723, forward strand.
ATTGCCTTAGGTTATCCTGATATATTATTTGAACCCGCTGACGCATTTGTCGATATAAAGAAAAAAATATCAGAAACAGGTGCGGATATTGTTCTGGGAGCTTTCAGGATCAAGAACTATAAGAAGTGGGATATGCTCGAATTTGACAGCAGCGGGAAAATCAGTGATATTATTATTAAACAGGACAGGCCCGATTTGAAATATGGCTGGACAATTGCCTTGTGGAATACAACATTCTGGGACTTCATGCATGAATATATCCGGGATGTTGTTAACAGCAGCAGGGCAGTTAATAACACAATGGGAATTCTGTCAAGGGAATTATACCCGGGCGACATCTTTATAAAGGCAATAAAGAACGGAATGAAAGCTGAAGTTGTGGTATTTGATAAAGGGAAAAGCACAGATATCGGTACGCCTGAGGATTTTCAAAAAATTTTTAACACGAAGGATTGAATAGGGCCCCTCTGTCACGATAAATAAAAATACTTATTATTTTCTGTTTACCTCAAGCCCCTGAATTTATCAAATGAAAATCCAAGAGTAAACCTCATTGTATTTGCCAAAGGATTATTCCTGCCCGATGTTGGTATTAAATATGCAAAATCAAGAAAGAACAAATTTAATTTTAATCCTATGCCGGCAACAAAATATTTCCTGTCTCCTTTTGATTTATGCTCATTGAAATATCCGCCTCTGATAGCAAACTGATCCCTGTACCAGTATTCTGTTCCTATTGAATACATTATTTCATGAATTTCTTCCTTCATTCCGCCGGGGGCATCATAAAAAGACTGGATCCAGCTTAAAGGCAGCGAGGATGGTGCGGCTTTTCCGTCCTTTATGACCTTATCCCCGCTGGCATCAATACTATCAATAAAATACTCCGGTGGAGTGGGAACCAGGAGCTTATTGAGATCAACGGTAAGGCTTATTGTATTATAATCATCTGCATCAACGGTAAGCCTGCCGCCTAACCTCATGTTTGCAGGGATAAATGATTTTTCAGTGCCTTCAGTATATGATATCTTTGAACCTAAATTTGAAATTACTACTCCCCATGCAAATTCCCCGGGTTTACCGCTTATTTTAGTCTCTTTCTGGTGATAGACTGACAAATCAGCACCTATAGATATACCCGGATTATATTCTTCACCCCCTGCTATGCCCCCTCCTGTAAGATCGGACCTGAGAAACTGCAAGGTTAGCGCACTGGCAAAATTCGCGGCAAATTTTCTTGAATAAGCGATGTCAATAGCCATTTCATTTGGCGTGAAATTACCCTGTATCTCACTGTACATATCCCGGAAGAGAATCTCTCCCAAAGAAAAGTATAAAAATGAACCACTTACAACCTGTTTGTCGTCTATCCTTAAATAGCCGGAAATATATCCAAGGTTTATATCACTTATAACATTTCTCAGCCACGGTGTAAATGACATGGCGAAACCGGCTTCTCCGTTAATGAATGCATACTTTGAAGCATTCCAGTGCTGTGAACATGCATCAGGACTGGTGGCGGCTCCGGCATCCCCCATAGCACCGGCGCGGGAATCAGGTGCTACAACAAGAAATGGTACTGTGGCAGGTATAGGGTTTAAATCTGAATTATCCTGTGAGATAGCGACTTTCAGAATAAGAACCTGTATTAATATTAAAATTATAACTCTTTTCATACGTTTATAATTTTAAATTAACTAAAAATGAATTGTTAAAGCTTAAGATAGGTAAATATAATAAAATATTCATATTCAATACATTCATACTACAATAAAAAATGGCAGCCTTAAAAGCCGGAAATGTAAAGGTTTATTTTATGGAAATTTATATGGAGCGGGTATTTTCAGGTATGCCTGTGGTGTTAATTCTTTACAATCAAAGCAACTGAATAGGCAGCAATGCCTTCTTCTTTACCTATAAATCCAAGTTTTTCACTGGTTGTAGCCTTAATGGATATTCTGTCTTTGTCAACACCTGCTATCCCTGCTAGCTTATCCTGCATTTCAGATATGTGATTTTCAATCTTTGGCTTTTCCAGGCAGACCGTGCTATCGATGTTACTTACCTTAAAACCTTTTTTATCTAATAACTCAATCGTTTTTTCCAGCAGGGCCTTACTGTCAATATCTTTGAATTCCGCTGATGTATCAGGGAAATGATGGCCGATATCGCGCAGGTTCGCCGCACCAAGCAGGGCGTCACATATAGCATGTATCAGAACGTCTCCGTCAGAGTGGGCAACAGCACCTTTATCTGATTTAATATATATTCCTCCCAGAAAAAATTTGTAACCTGGCTTAAGTTGGTGAACATCGTAACCGAAACCTATACGGAAATCCATATTATCTTAAACCCTTGAATTTATCAAAAGTAAAGCCCAGAGTAAACCTCATTGTATTTGCAAGAGGATTATTCCTGCCTGAAGTTGGCATTAAATATGAAAAATCAAGAAAAAATACATTTAATTTCAATCCTATACCGGCAGTAAAATATTTTCTGTTTCCTTTTGATTTATGCTCATGAAAATATCCTGCCCTGATGGCAAACTGCTCCCTGTACCAGTATTCTGTCCCAATTGAATACATGATTTCATGTATCTCTTCCTTAAATCCTCCGGGAGCGTCATAAAAAGATTGGATCCAGCTTAACGGTAATGAAGAGGGTGCGGCTTTCCCGCTTTCTATGACCTTATCTCCGTTGGCATCCAGACTGTCAATGAAATATTCAGGTGGTGTAGGAACTAAAAGTTTATTCAGGTCAATAGTAACACTCAGGGAGTTGTACTCATCAAGATCAACAGATAATCTTCCGCCTACCCTGAGGTTTGCAGGGATAAATGATTTCTCAGTACCTTCGGTATATGATATTTTGGACCCTAAGTTTGAAATTGTCACTCCCCAGGCATATTCCCC
>CAZBUF010000202.1:0-10070 GCA_964495025.1 uncultured Bacteroidales bacterium
GTTGAATTGCTAAATTGTTGAATTGCTAAATTGTTGAATTGCTAAATTGTTGAATTGCCAGATTGTTGAATTGCCAGATTGTTGAATTGCCAGATTGTTGAATTGCCAGATTGTTGAATTGCCAAATTGTTGAATTGCCAAATTGTTGAATTGCTCTATTGCTTAATTATAAAACTGTTGAATTACCGAATAAACGCTGTTCCCTCTCAGTACATCCCCTTAAATTTTTCCCGTAGCCTATGCAAAATAATAAAGCAAATTCGTAACTTTCCTGAAATAATTCATCACAATTGCACCTTAACCTTAAAATACATGCCTTTATAGTATTGCTTTTTATTTCAGCAATATCCTGCAGAAAAGTAAAAGAATATTTTCATGATCCTGAAACAGAGACTATTGCCCATGCCCTTAAAACATCTGCCGCTATAGGTTATTCGGTATCTGTAGCAATGTCTGTGATGTCAGGAGAACAATTGCCTTTTGTAATAACCACAGGTGATTGCAGTGATTTCCCATGCACATCACTAAGTATTGTGACTATTAATGATGATAACCAGGTACTGTTTTCAGGAGGAAACATTGGTGAGATCACTATTGCTGCATTCAGGTCGAATGAAGATGCTGCAATATTAACAATGCTTTTTACGGACATCAATATCAGCACTCAAAACTTCACTCTGCTAAGTATCCATACAATTCCTGTTATTACTAAAGAAGGCAGGATAATAGCAATATTCAGTGAAAATGATATTAATATTGGGGCAGATTCAGATACGTTGCTTAATATGGATCTGTCACAAAGAGAGATTGATTTTGAGATGGCTAGGCTGGAGAATGATACACCCGGGGATTTATATGTTGCTGTTGAGCAAAATGCATGGATCATCGGCATTGATCAGAATAGCACGCCGGATAATTTCCGGGATGATTCGTATTTGATTACGGGAGGTGGCCAGATGATAGAAGCAACAAGCATTTCCGGAGGTATATTACAGCAAGCAATGCTCAGTGTGGAGTTAAGTTATGATTGCCCGCTTAATCCGGTAGATGGCTTTGCCTTAATAAAGAACACAAGCACTGAAGATAAAGAGATCCCTGAACTGGGCACAGCTGTATTACAATTCAAATACAAGTGCAATGGCAGGTCCGATGTGGTAATCGCAACAGGCGTATATATAAAATCAAACGGGAAATCTGTCCCATTGTCACTGGATTAGTCACTGCACTCTAATCTCCCACTTCTGACCAATAATTTCTGATTCTTAAAACCTGAAAGCGGCCCCTTTGCTCTCTAAAAAGCCAGGGTAAGACTTATTCATCCCCATTTGAATCGAAATGCCAAAGCGTTTGAAATTGAATGAAGCCCGATATTTATTAAAAAATAATAACTGAATCATAAGAAATTCTAAAGTTCAATTCTACAATAATATATATCATAATCATTTTTATTATAATCTTTAGATTTTCTTTAGAATTTATGTACTAATTTGCAATATGAAAATTTTAATTATAGAGGATGAAATTGATTTACTTATCGCAATAAATAATTTCTTTGTGAAGGAGAATTATATCTGCGAATTAGCCGAAAATTTCTCGAAAGCAAACGAGAAATTATCGATCTATGAATACGATATTATTCTGTTGGACATTACATTACCTGACGGAAATGGATTGGAACTCCTTAAAACTATTAAAAAACGCCAAATAAAATCAGGTGTTATTATTATTTCGGCAAAAAATTCTACATGCGACAAAATAAGCGGGCTTGATCTGGGTGCCGATGATTATATGACAAAACCTTTTCAGATGTCCGAATTGAATTCAAGAATAAAAGCAGTCATAAGACGACGGCTATTTGACGGAACTAACATCTTGAATTTTAACGAAATATCCATCAACACCGACAGTAAATCTGTTACTGCCAATGGCCAGGAAATCACTTTTACTAAAAAAGAGTACGATTTATTACTGTATTTTATAATTAATAAGAACAGGGTTTTAACAAAAGAAGCCATTGCAGAACATCTTTGGGACGACAACATTGATTTGGCCGATAGCTTCGATTTTATTTACACGCACTTAAACAACATCCGTAAAAAGATAAAAATGGCAGGAGGAAACAACTATATAAAAACAATTTACGGTATGGGCTATAAATTTACAGGATAATGAAATTTTTAACGAAAATAAATCGCAATTACTTCATACTGTTGGCGATTATTCTGACGGGAGTTTCTATTGCCGGGTATTTTATTTTACATATTAACATATTAAACGAAACAAAAGAAACCATTTTAAAAAAAGAGTCTCTTATAAAAGCCCAAATTATTGAAACAGGTGAAATTCCCAATATTTATCCGATCGTTGAAGTGAAAAAAATTAATAGAAAAACAATTGAAAAGCCTTTATTCAAAGAAATATACATTCAGGAGGAACATGAATACGAATTTGAACCTTTCATTGAATATACTAACCAGATAAAAATAAATGATACTTATTATTCCATAAAAATACGACAATCTGTATTTGAAACTGAAGATCTGGTATCCATATTAGCCGTTGCTTTGTTCATTTTGCTTCTTTCTTCTTTCGTTATTTCATTTTTTGTCTCCAGGAAAATGAATAAAACAGTATGGGCTGATTTTGAGCAAAATTTACGGGAAATTGAAAATTTCAGCTTAAGTGAAAATAGAGATTTTAATCTTTTAAAATCTGATATTGAAGAGTTTGACCGGTTAAATAAGGTGATAAAAAATCTTACTGAAAAATTAAAATCCGATTACCTTTCTTTGAAAGAATTTACAGAAAATGCCGCGCACGAAATTCAAACACCTCTTTCTATTGTTTTGCTCAATCTCGAAGAAATTTTGCAACAAGATTTAACAGAAAATACTTTTAAAAAAGTAGTTTCATCTATTAATGCAATAAAACGTCTGTCAACGCTCAATCAAAGTCTTATTTTGCTTACAAAAATTGAAAACAGACAGTTCAGGGCCGACAAAATACTTATTATTAACGATATAGTTAAACAAAAGGCGGAGGAATTTGCAGCGCTTTTTGAAATAAAAAAATTGAAATTTAAAATGAATATTGGGCAGGATTTTGCATTAAAAATGAATGAGCAACTCGCCGGGTTGTTGATTAATAATTTATTGTCGAATGCCGTAAACCACAATATAGCCGGTGGTAGTATCCATATTTCAATCAGGGAAAATGAACTGAAGATTTGCAATTCCGGTAAAACAAATTCCTTAACCGATAAAACCATTTTTAATCGTTTTACCAAGAGCAATACAAAATCTTATGGCTTAGGCCTGGCCATTGTTAAAAATATTTGCGAAACCCACAATCTGGATATCCATTATTTAAAAAATGAGCTCCATTGTTTTATTATTGTTCCTAAATTATAAAACATTATATATGAAGGTTTTAACTATTCCTATATTATTGTTTTTTTTGCTTACAGCAATACATGCCCAACAGCATGATCTGAATTTCTATCTGGAACAAGCAAAAATCAACAGTCCGTTAATTAAAAAAAATAATAACGGAAATAAAATTGTAGAACTTGATTTAAAACAGATCAGGAGTATTCTTTCAAAACCTGAAATCAATGTCGAATCCAGTGTTTTACTTGCACCTATTGTTACGCACGATAATAACTCAAACCGTTTTGAATTTGTATCAGACGGTGCCGGTGATTATACGGGTTACGATTTGGCTTTTACTGATGGCGGTCAATACCAGGCCGGGATTTCGGTAAAACAACCGCTACTCACCGGCTCAGCATTTCGGACGTATTCAAATAAGGCAGATATCTCACAACAGATAAATGACAACAATATCGAATTAACCTGTCACGAATTGGAACAACTTGTGGGTTATCAATACATTCTTTGCCTTAAAGCAAAAGCACAAACCGAAAACAGTCAGTTGCTTTTAGATCAAGTTGATGAACAATTAACAATAATGCAAAGATTGGTTGAAAATGCTATTTATAAACAGACTGATTTTATGATTTTACAAATAGAACAACGTGACTTTGAGGCTGATTATAAATCGTTTCAGGCTGAATATATAAACAATTTATACGATTTGAACCTGATTTGCGGAATAAACGACATAGCTTTGATTGATATTCAGCAAATTAACTTCAAGCTTAAACCGGACACCATTGTTCATTCTAAATTTTTAATGGCCTATAAACTAGATAGTTTAAACATGTTAGCTGAACAAAGTATTTACATGCAAAAATACAAACCACAGTTATATTTATTTGCCAATACCGGTTTAAATGCAGTTTACATGCCTGCGTTTAACCGATTCGGATTCAGCGCGGGCATCACTTTCAGCTGGAATATTTTTGACGGTCATCAGCGCGGGGTTCAACAACAGAAAACAAATATCAACCTGAACACACTTGTATTTGAAAAACAAAATTTCATTACTCAAACCGATATTCAAAGAAGAAAAATATTAAATCAAATTCAGGCGCTCGAACAAAGAGAAAATATTATAAATGAGCAAATTAATCAGTATGATATTCTGCTAAACGCTTATCTGACACAACTCTCTCAGGGCGAAATTTCTGTAATGGATTTAAAAAATTTATTGAAGGATTTTGCCCGGAAAAAACAAGAGCTGGTGCTGGTGGAAATGGAAAGGCAGACCTTAATCAATTCGTATAATTATTGGTACTATTAAAAATATAATACACAAATGAAAAATAAAATCGCTTTCGTATTAATAGTTTTTTTGCAATTTATGCTCGTTTCCTGTAAAGAGAAAAATACTAATCAGGAGGTGCAAACGCCTTTGATTTCGGTAAAAACAACAGTTATTCAACAAGGGAATATTGAAAATTATATCAGGCTGAACGGAAAAACAATCTACCTGAAAAAAAACAGGATTGTTTCCCCAATTTCAGGTTATGTAATAAATATGAATGTAAAATACGGCGATATAGTTCAAAAAAATGATATTATGTTTGAGCTGCAGACAAAAGAAAGCAAAGCATTAAGTAACAACATTGGCGACATAAAAGTATTGGCTTCATCCGGCGGAATTGTCAGCGAATTAATTGTAAACCAATCCGGAACATACCTTGTAGAAGGTGATTTGCTTTGCACTATTGTCGAAAACAGGGATTTAATAATACAGGTGAATGTGCCTTATGAATACAAGGCCTTGCTGCAAACAGGAGCTAATTGTAAAATAATGTTACCCGACAATACCATGCTTGAAGGTGCTATTACCAAAATACTCCCTACAATTAATGAAATAAACCAGACCCAGCTTGTATTGATAAAACCGGACACCAAAGGACAGTTACCTGAAAATCTTAACCTTACTGTAAGGTTTATAATTGAAAAACACACCAATTCATTATTGATTTCAAAAGAAGCAGTAATGACCAATGAAAAACAAAGCGAATTTTGGCTTATGAAAATAGTCAATGACAGTATGGCTGTTAAAATTCCTATTCATAAAGGCATTGAAAACGATAGTATAGTGGAAATTTTATCACAGGGTTTAAATAAGAACGATTTGATAATCAGCGAAGGGGCGTACGGCTTGCCGGACAGTTCCATTGTGAAAATTGCAAAATAAAATGGAAAAGATATTCGTCAGGTTTAAGAGTCCGATAGCAGTAATATTATTGCTTATTTTAACAGGCGGCGTATTTTCATATAAAAACATAAAAACTTCGCTTTTCCCGAATGTTACGTTTCCAAAAATCAAAGTGATTGCCGACAATGGCGAACAGCCGGTTGATAAAATGATGGTTACGGTCACCAAACCGCTTGAAAATGCTATTAAAAAGGTTGAAAATATAAATTTAATACGCAGCGCCACCAGCATGGGAACTTGCGAAATTTCTGCTTTCATGGAATGGGGCTCGGATATCGACCTTGACAAACAGCAGGTAGAATCGCAAATTGCTCAGATTAAGAATAGCTTACCGCCCGATGTTCAAATTTTAATTGAGAAGATGAGCCCTTCGATTTTGCCGGTGATGGGCTATTCGCTGCAATCGGACACAAAAAGTCAGGTGGAGCTGAAAATGTTAGCTGAATATATTGTTAAACCCTATCTGTCGCGTATCAAAGGCGTGGCGTCGGTTGATGTTATCGGAGGAAAAGTAAAAGAATACCGGATAATTTTAGACGAGCAAAAACTCAGCACGTTAAAAATAAATCCCCAACAAATCAGTAATGCTTTACAGCAGACTGATTTCATCAAATCAAACGGTTATACAGTTGATTACAAACGCTTGTATTTAACTGTAACCGATGCAACCCTTAAGAACAAAGAACAGCTCGAAAACCTTGTTCTTTTTGATGATGCGGTCCGCAGCATAAAAGTTTCGGATATTGCAAAAGTAGAAATTTCAGAACGTAACGAATATGTCAAAATTAAAGCCGACGGTAAAGATGTTCCGTTAGTGGCGGTGCTAAAACAACCCAACAGCAACTTAATAGATGTATCAGAACAAGTTACACAGAAAGTCAGGGAGTTAAGTATTATCTTACCCAAAGGAGTGGTTTTAGCGCCTTATTACAACCAGGCTGAATTTGTAAATGACAGTATTCGAAGTATCATTGATGTACTATGGATAGGTTTGTTACTGGCTATCATGATCGTTATCATTTTCCTGCGCTCGGTAAAATCGAGCGCCGTAATTTTGATAACCATTCCACTGACATTGTCGCTGACATTTATCATTCTATATTCTATCGGCTTCGATTTCAATATTATGACCATAGGTGCGATTGCTGCCGCCATTGGCTTAATTATCGACGATGCCATAATTGTTGTAGAACAGATACATCGCACTCACGAGGAATTTCCCGACCGAAAACCCAAAGAACTGGTTGGCAAAGCCATACGGTTTTTATTTCCTTCCATGGTGAGTTCTTCGCTTAGCACCATAGTTATACTAATTCCTTTTGAATTGATGTCGGGCGTGGCAGGCGCTTATTTTAAAATTCTTACCGAAACCATGATGATTACGTTACTCAGCTCGTTTATAATTACATGGCTTGGTTTGCCTGTTGCATATCTGCTCCTGTCAAAAAATAAAGCCTTGAAGAAAGGGGCTCAGATTAATCCTGTTACGCATCAGTGGATAAGGTTTTTTATTACTAAACCATTCATCAGTATAGGATTTGCATTATTGCTTATTTTGAGCATCTGGTATATCATGCCAAAGCTTGCCACGGGATTTTTACCCGAAATGGACGAGGGATCTATTGTGTTGGATTTTGACAGCCCCCCCGGCACATCGCTTGAAGAAACCGACAGAATGCTTACCGAAGTGGATAAAATTATTGAATCCAATCCCAAAGTAAAAACATATTCGCGACGCACAGGAACACAAATGGGCTTTTTTATTACCGAGCCAAGTCGGGGCGACTACCTGATCGAATTGAATAAGAACAGGGACAGAACCACTGATGAAATAGCCGATGAAATTCGCCGGAAAGTTGAAAGTGCCGTGCCTGCCCTTATTGTGGATTTTGGCCAGGTAATTACCGACATGCTGGGCGACCTTATGAGTAGTGTCCAACCGATTGAAATAAAAATATTTGGCGACAATCATAAAAAACTAAAAGAATTGTCGAAACAAGTAGCTGACAGCCTTCAAACCGTTGAAGGAACGGCCGATGTTTTTAACGGGATTGTGATTGCCGGGCCCATGTTGAAAATATTTCCTAAAGAAGCTAAATTAAAACAATTCGGGCTTACTTCGTCCGATTTGCAGGCTCAGGTTGAAACCTGTCTGGCAGGCACAGTTGTAGGCTCAATCCCCGAAAATGAGCAGCTTACCGATATTCGCATGACTTTTCCTCTGAATAATAAAACATCTGTTGAGAAAATCAAGCAGTTAAAAATTTGTATCTCTTCGGGAGATTATCTGCCGATAAATAAATTTGCCGGTTTCGATATACAAAACGGTGTGGCTGAAATAGAAAGGGAAAACCTGCAAACAATTGGCGTTGTGACAGCACGCTTGAATAACCGGGATCTAGGCAGCGTAATGAAAGATATCAAACACAAATTGACCGCAATAAATTTGCCGCCTTCATACCAGATAACTTATGGCGGCGCTTATGCCGAGCAACAGCGATCTTTTGCCGAGCTGCTGAAAATACTTATTGCAGCCGGTTTGCTGGTATTTACGGTTGTTTTGTTTATGTTTAAAAAATTGAAAATTTCCCTAGCCGTTATTTTTATAAGCATATTGGGCATCTCGGGCAGTCTTTGGGCTTTGTATCTCACCAATACCCCCTTAAATGTGGGTAGTTATACCGGATTAATAATGATCATAGGCATCATCGGAGAAAATTCAATTTTTACCATACAGCAATTCTATTCCGGGTTAAAAAATTCTACGGTAAACAATGCTTTGTCATTTGCCATTTCAACGCGTCTGCGACCTAAATTAATGACCGCCACCGGTGCTATAGCCGCACTTATGCCCTTAGCCATCGGAATAGGCTCCGGAGCACAAATGCACCAACCTCTGGCAATTGCCGTAATTGGCGGGTTGATAATCGCCTTGCCATTATTGCTAATTGTTTTGCCCGGCCTGTTAAAACTGATTATTAAAGATGAAAAAGAAGAAAATAAACACATTTCTTCGAATAGCAAACAAACAACTTAAAAATTCCTTTAGATTATGCTTGTAGCTTTGTGTCAATATTAATTTAAAATTATTTAAAATGAAAAATTTATTTTTTCTTATTGCCGCTTTCGCAATAACCAGTCTGATAGTCTGCGGACAAACAAGCGAGGATGTTCCTGCAAAAGTAAAAACTACTTTCGCTAAGAAATTCCCAAATTCAACCAATGTAAAATGGGTTAAAGAAAGCGACAACGAATGGGAAGCCGAATTTAAAATGGAGGGAAAAGAATATTCGGCAAACTTTGACAACACTGGCACGTGGATGGAAACCGAGTACAAAATCGGCACAAATGAAATCCCGGCAACTGTAAAAGCTACTATCGAAAAAGAGTTTGCCGGTTACAAAATTGAAGAATCCGAACTATCTGAAACTGCTGATGACAAGGTGTATGAATTTGAGCTAAAAAATGACAAGGAAGAAATGGAAGTAGTCATTGACATGAATGGTAATATTGTAAAAAAGGAGTATGTAAAAGAAGATGATGAAGATGATGAAGATTAGCTTTTAAAATTTCATTACCGTATAAATATTTTTCTTTAAAATTCCGGCATCTGAAATGTTAAATTCTTTTGTATTTTTGTGTCTTTTGTATGTATTAACATTTCAACTTACATGTCATGACAAAGAAAGTTGTTTCAGTATACGGATACGGGCGTTTCGGGAAGTTCTGGGCAGATATCCTTTCGGAGGATTTCCAGGTAAAAGTATATTCACGGCGGGGACTGAAAGAAAGTGAAGTAAGTCCGGGGATTAAAATTACTGATGCTGAGGATATCTATAACTGCGACGCCCTATTTTATTGTGTTGCTATCTCTTCACTTGAAGATCTGTTGAAAAGATCAAAAGCATTATTCAGGAAAAACACCGTGTATTTTGATACATGTTCGGTTAAGGTTGAACCTGCAAGATGGATGAATGAGCATATTCCCCGTGACTGCAAGGTTATTGCATCACATCCGATGTTCGGCCCCGACTCCTACTTCAGCTCTGCTGTTGAATTACCTATGGTGATGTGTAATATACGTCTGCCTGATGAAGAATTCAACTTATGGAAAGATTATTTCTCAGGTAAAAAGATGAGAGTGGAAATAATGACTCCTGACGAACATGACAGGATGGTAGCATATTCGCAGGGAATAACACATTATATCGGAAGGGTCCTGGCCGATCTTAATCTGCAGCCTACAATTATCAATACTTTAGGATACAGGAAGCTTCTCGAGATCATGCAGCAGACATGTAACGACAGCTGGCAGCTTTTTGTCGATCTCCAGAAATATAATCCCTATACCAAAAACATGAGGATAGACCTTCATGGTTCTATTGAAAGAATATATAAAAGTCTGAATGGCTAAATTGGTATATGGCTAAATTGTTAAA
>CAZBUF010000203.1:0-2105 GCA_964495025.1 uncultured Bacteroidales bacterium
CCGGTACCTCAACTCGGTGAGGGTTTTGAAAAGATTGGATGCAGCCCTCAACAGATTGGACTGATAAGCAGGATAGTCGATACACTTAATAATGAGATAAGTATGCCATGCCGTTATCCTGACGAGGGAAGGTCCCGTAAGGGTTTCAACCCTATCATTTATCCTGATCTGGAAATTATCTATAATGTGAAGGTGAAAGCCGAAGGCAATTCATTTACAATAACAGTTGACCTGGAAAACCCTGTTCCTGAAGAATGGATTGGCCGGGTAGGCTATAATATTGAATTGTTTCCGGCGGACCTCTACGGAAAGACATATTTCATGGATAGCGTTGCAGGCATTTTCCCGCGCCAGGCCAACGGGCCCACCTATACTAATGAAGAGAATGAAATGGAAGCATTGCCCCTGGCAGAAGGAAATAAGCTTGTTGTAGCTCCTGAAAGTGAACTTCTCAGGATGAACATTGAAAGCTCCAACGGTAAAATTATGTTGCTTGACGGCAGCCTTAAACATAATAACGGATGGTTTGTTGTGCGCTCGCTGGTTCCTGCAGGAGCAACAAAGGGAGCAATTCAGTGGAAAATTACTCCTCATGTGATTCCCAACTGGAAAATGGAACCTGTAATACATATAACACAGGTAGGGTACCATCCTGATCAGGATAAAACTGCTTTTATTGAACTGGATAAAACAGAAAGAGATATTCATAAAGCTGCCTTACTGAAGCTTGGGAAAAGCAGTGAATTTAGTATTGTAAAACAGCAAAAACCTGAGCTGTGGGGACGTTACCTGAGGTATAAGTATGTGAATTTTGATTTTTCCGAAGTAAAGAATACCGGTATTTATATGGTTAGGTATGGTGATATTACAAGTAACCCGTTTACTATTGATCCTGATGTGTATAAAAGGCATGTATGGCAGCCGACCCTTGAATACTTCCTGCCTGTTCAGATGTGCCACATGCGTGTTAACCAGAAATACCGTGTCTGGCATGGGGCATGTCACATGGACGATGCGCTTATGGCCCCGCTGAATATCGCACATTTTGACGGGTATAATAATACTGCGGAGTCTTCTACATTAACTCCGTTTAAGCCGCTTGAGCATGTCCCCGGATTGAATGCCGGCGGCTGGCATGATGCAGGAGATTATGATCTGAGGATCGAATCGCAGGCATGGACAGTAATAGTCCTTGCACATGCCTATGAAGAGTTTAAGGTAAATTATGATGAGACATATATCGACCAGAAAAATCATCATGTGGAAATTCATCAGCCCGATGGAAAGCCTGACATTCTTCAGCAGGTGGAACATGGTGTGCTGACGATTTTAGGGGGATATCGTAATATGGGCAGATTATACAGAGGTATAATTGTCCCTACCCTCAGGCAGTATGTGCATCTGGGAGATGCTGCCACACAAACCGATAATAAGATATTTGCCGATGCTGCCATGCAATTAAAAGCTAACAACATTGATGAGCTTTGGTACAAGAAGGTAGCTAACAGGTATTCAAATATTTTTGATCCTGAATTAAACCTTGACCAGGTGGAGCTTTATATTCCTGAGCTGGATGACCGGTTGGTTTTCACTGAGACCAACCCGTCCAGACAATTGCTGGGAGCAGCAAGCCTGGCTGTCGCATCAAGAGTATTGAAAGGGTATAATGATGAGTTGTCAGAAGAGTGCCTGCAGGCAGCAGAAGAGCTTTGGCAGGAAAACAAACACGGAGAGGGCAGATGGATGAAAAGCCAGAAAATACATACACTTACGGAACTTATCATTTCTACACACAAGGATGAATATAAAGAGGAGCTTTGCGGGATGAAAGCAGAGATCAGGGAAAATTTTGCATGGACAGGGTGGTTGCTTGCCAGGGTCATTGGACTGGTTGATTGTCCTGAATTCGAGGATGCTGTGGCAGAAGCCGCTGCAGCTTATAAGCCTGAGATGGATAAGATCATCACTGCAACGCCGTTTGGGGTTCCCCTGGAACATACCGAGATGTTAGGATTCAGGCAGTACTTTTTAAGCAAAGCGTGGCCTGAACTTTTTCCATCAAAATATATATTCGCAGCAGTAAATTATGTCCTCGGCTGCCGTCC
>CAZBUF010000204.1:0-3479 GCA_964495025.1 uncultured Bacteroidales bacterium
TACATCCTGAAGTAATTTTGCAGTGTGATAGTTGCAAAGGTTTGCGTTGCAGCTTCAACTTTCACATTTTCTTTTGCTTCAATAGCCTGATGCAAACCGTCAGAATATCGCCTTCCTTCCATTATACGGCCTGTCTGCTCATCCACAATCTTCACCTTGTTATCAATAACAACATACTCAACGTCATTTTCAAACAAAGCATATGCTTTAAGCAACTGGTTTACTGTATGCACACGTTCCGATTTAATAGCATAGTCCTGTAACAGCTTGTCTTTTTTCTGTATTTTTTCATTATTATCAAGATCTGATTTTTCCAGTTCTGCAATTTCCGAACCAATATCAGGAAGAATAAAAAAATCCGTTTCTTCAGCGGAAGTTGTAATTAAGTCGATTCCCTTTTCAGTAAGTTCGATTGAATTTACCTTTTCATCTATTATGAAGAAAAGGGGATCAGTTGCTTTATGCATATTTTTGCTGTTTTCCTGCATATAAAAGTTTTCTGTTTTGTGCAGCAAAGCTTTATTTCCCTGTTCGCTTAAGAATTTTATCAGGGCTTTATTTTTCGGCAAACCTTTAAATGCCTGCAGTAGTTTATATCCTCCATCTTCATTTTTGTCTTCAGTAATTAATTTCTTGGCTTCAGCAAGTGCCTCATTAACAAAACGTTTCTGTGCAGCTATAAGTTTTTCAACCTTTGGTTTAAGTTCTTCAAATTCCTGATTTTCTCCCCTGGGAGTAGGCCCTGATATGATCAAGGGTGTCCTTGCATCATCAATGAGTACTGAATCCACTTCATCAACAATAGCATAATTGTGTTTTCTTTGAACCAGATCACCGGGACTTATTGCCATATTATCTCTCAGGTAATCAAAGCCGAATTCATTATTTGTGCCAAATGTAATATCCGCTTCATAGGCTTTTCTCCTTTCGTCTGAATTCGGACGGTGCTTGTCAATACAGTCAACTGACAATCCGTTGAACTCATATATCGGTCCCATCCATTCGGCATCACGTTTAGCGAGGTAATCATTGACAGTTACTATATGGACGCCCCGGCCGGTAAGTGCATTTAAAAACACGGGTAATGTAGCGACAACCGTTTTCCCCTCACCTGTCGCCATTTCTGCAATTTTACCCTGATGAAGCACTACTCCGCCGATCAGCTGAACATCATAATGTATCATCTCCCATGTAATCTCATTACCTCCTGCTATCCATTTATTAGAGTATATAACCCTATCACCCTGGATTTGTATATGAGGCTTGGTTGCAGCAAGGTCTCTGTCATATTCCGTAGCGGTAGCTTCCAGGAACTCATTATCATTGAACCTTTTTGCCGTTTGTTTTATTATTGCAAAGGCAACAGGTAAAACTTCATTTAATACATCTTCAAGCTTCTTATCGATATCTTTTTCAATATCATCAATCTGATTATATATTTTCTCGACTTCATCGATTGCAGGTTTTTCGTTTTCTATTTTTTCTTTTAGTTCCTTAATTTTATCTTCATCAGGCCTTATATAATCGTGTATTTGCTTTCTTATACTTTTTGTTTTTGCTCTTAATTCATCATTTGACAATGTTTCAAGTTTTTTATATTCTTCCTTTATTGTTTCAGCAACCGGAGTTACTTCTTTAAGATCCCTTTCATATTTGTTTCCGAAAATCTTACTTAATATGCTTGTTAATACATTCATATATCATTTTT
Organism: uncultured Bacteroidales bacterium; assembly: GCA_964495025.1. Classification (GTDB taxonomy): domain Bacteria; phylum Bacteroidota; class Bacteroidia; order Bacteroidales; family UBA10428. The sequence goes on from CAZBUF010000204.1 coordinate 1,709, forward strand.
TAATGTAAGTTGTTCAAAGCTCAAAGATAATTCAAATTAGTCAATTATGAATCAATATAAAATGATATGAAATTATTCAGATTCAGGGACCAAAACAACACTGACATATTCGTCACTGTTAATATATTTGCCGGCCACTCTCCGGAGTTCTTCCGATGATAAATCATCAATTATTTTATTATAATCTATAAACCTGGTGAAATCCGTACCTTTTTCATAGCAATCCTGCAGGTTGGTGAGCCAGAAATTGTTCAGCTCCAGGCTTTTCTCAATTTCACGCCTTTGTATCTCTTTAGCTTTAGCAATATCTTTATCTTTCACTCCTGATTCCTGTATTTCTTTAATTTCATCAATTACAACATTTGTAAGGCTGTCAGTATTATCAGGAGAGCATGGAAATATGATCTGCAAAAAAGCTCTGCCATATGGAATTTTTCTTATCCCTGCCTTTATGTTAATATTGTAAATACCGCTAAGTTCCTCGCGTAAAACTTCTATATATATCCTGTCAAGTACACGTCCAAGGGTCCAGAACAAGTACGCCTCATGCTGGTCCCATTCAACTTCTTTTTCAAAATAAAGGGAAACAAAGCTTTTTGGATCCATACCTTTGCTTATCACTTTTTCAACTTTTCCTACGGGCGGACGTATATTCAGATCATGCCATGTTTCATCCCTGTTAATATCCGGCAAGCTTGCTATGTATGTCTCGATTAATGGTTTTATCGAGTCGATATTAAAAGCCCCTACAATGAAAAAGGTAAAGTCACTGGCATCGGCAAACCTGTCATTGTATATTTCCAGGGCCCTGTTGAATTCAACTTTGTTAAAATCTTCCTCCATCGGAAATTTGAGCGCTCTTGGATGATTATCTGACTTTATCCTTATATATTGATCAAAATAGTATTGGACAGGATCTGACATCAGGTTTTTATACAATGCCTTTTGTTTTGTGATATATGATTGAAATGCTGATTCATCCTCACGTGGATTTGTAAAATAGAGGTATATAAGCTGAAAAAAAGCTTCCATATCTTTTGGTGACGTATTGCCGCTAAAGCCCTCAGAATAGTAGCTTATTTCGGGAGAGACGCTTATTGATTTTCCCGCAAGCATTTTTGTAAGATCAGAGTTGGAAAACCTGCTTACACCACTTTCACTGACAATGCCAACAGCATTAACAGCAGACTGGTGATCCTCATCTTCATATAATGAATAGCCACCCGGACTATAGGCCGACATTAGTATTTCATCATTCTTGAAATCCGTTGATTTAAGCACCACTGTCACATCGTTTGACAGTTTTAATTCAGTGACATCAATTTCCTCTATTTTTTTCTCTTCCACAATAGTACCCTTTTTGGCAATACTCTCAATCAGTGTTGTTCCAGGTTGTTTGTCTTCGTATGCGGTTATCTCTGAATTCTCTACCTCTGAGATAGATGCCAGCAGATCATTTTCAGAAGGAATGATAATATTTTCCTTTTCCGGCGCTGTAATAACGATGACCCTGTTATTGTCTGTCAGCCATTTATCTGCTAATGCATTTACTTCTTCAAGTGTAACTCCTTCAAGATATTTCATGGCGAACCCATATTCAAATTCAATGCCCGGCAGAGGTTCATCTTCAAGAAACCCGCGCGTATATTCTGATGCTAATGTTGCTGATTCAGTTTTATCACGTTCACTGTAAGCTTTTTCATAGAATCTAAGCATATCTTTTTTGTATCTCTCCAGTTCACCTTCGGTAAAGCCATACTTCTTAACACGT
>CAZBUF010000205.1:0-5324 GCA_964495025.1 uncultured Bacteroidales bacterium
TTATTATGCATGGTGTGTCTATTTTCAGGCTGTTGGTGCCATAGGTATAATTAAGAAGTGCTATACTGATATTGTTCTTTTCAATTAACAACGGATAGGATAGATCACGTTCCTCAATATCTTTAAATGTGCCGGTATGAATAATATTAAGTGAATCGAGAACGCGGAGTGTCCTCAAAAATCCTTTTTCACCACGATCAAGAGCATGGTTATTGGCATTAATTAGTATGTCAAAACCTGCATTTCCTGCTGCAGCTGCCAGGTTGTCGGGGCTTGAGAACCTGGGATAACCCATAAACGGAGGCCCTGCAAGGGTTACTTCAAGGTTGGCTATGGCTATATCGGCCTGGTCAATATATGGTTTTACATACCTGAAAGTTGGTTCATAGTCATATGTTTCCGTTTCCGCCTCATAGGCTCCCATTATCTGTGCATCATGTCCCATGATATCCCCTGCAAAGATGATAGTGATATAAGAAGTATCGGTACTGTTAAAAGCCGGATAAATACATACTGTGAAAAACAAGAAAGATATAGAAAATAATATCTTCATAAGTGATATTTTTACCAGCTTCCACCGGCGCCCCCGCCTCCGAAGCCTCCTCCCCCGAAACCACCGAAGCTGCCTCCGCCTGAAGAAAAGTTACCGAAGCTGCCCCCGTGTGAGCTTCGTGAACCGCCAAGCATTGTTAATGCGATCCAAAATGGTATGCCGCGTCCAATTGAATGTTGCCTTCTGGATCTTGCCCTGCCAAAGATGGAAAAGAAGAATATAAGCAGTATAATGAAAGGTATGGGTGATTTGATTTTTTCTGCCTGGGTTTTTTTATAATATTCGCTTGCAGTAAATTCTCCTTTGGTCAGAGAGATCAAAACATCAGCAGCATTATTTAAGCCTGCGAAATAATTATTTTTCTTTAATTCAGGGGTCATCTCATTATCAATAATTCTTTTTGCAGTAGCATCAGGTACTGCACCTTCCAGTCCATAGCCTACGGCAATAAATGCCTGGCCGTCGGATGCCGCTGTCTTAGGTTTCACCATTATTACTATTCCATTATCTTTCCCTTTTTGCCCGACACCCCATTTCTCGGCAAGCCTGAATGTATAATCGGCCCTGTCATAGCCACCCAGATCCCTGACAATAACAATAGCAATTTGAGTGGATGTCTGCCTGTGAAAATCCACCAGTTTGTTCTCAAGGCTCAAAACCTGTTCATTGCTCAGAATATTTGTATAATCGTTTACCAGCCTTGGAGGTGATGGACGATCCGGAATATCATTTGAATACAAATTGATTTTCAGTAATGTGATCAAAAAGAATGCAGAATAAATATATTTGTTCATGTTAATCATTATTAACCGGTTATAGTATTTTTATTAAGTAACCTATCCAAATGAAATTTCGTCGGACAATTCATTGATATCATCTTCCTGGAAAGGAAAATGAGTTTTTAATTTATTACCCGCCATATTTATGCCTTCTGAAAGTCCGTCTGCAAATTTATTTTCCTGGAAAAAGCCGCGCATTTTCTCTTTTATAGTATCCCAGAAATTGGCCGGAACAACTTCATTTATCCCCGCATCTCCAAGTATTGCAAATTTCCTGTCGTTCACGGCAAGGTAAAATAAAACACCGTTTCGCTTTTCCGTTTTATGCATATCAAGCTTTTGAAAAATATATGCAGCACGGTCCAGTATATCACTTTTACATTTACTCTCGATATGTACACGTATTTCACCGGAAGTATTTAATTCTGCTTCTGCTATGGCATTTTTAATCTTATCCTTTTCTTCTTTTGTAAAGAACACTGTTGGTTTCATTATATGTATGTAAGTATTTAAAATTCTACCTTTGGAACTTCTGCTGCCTCTTTATCAGCTGCAAAGTATGCCCTTTCATTAAATTTAAACAGGTTTGCGTAAATATTCTGAGGGAACCTTTTGATAAAGGTATTGTAATACTGGGCCGCCTCATTGAATTTTCTTCGTTCCACTGCTATTCTGTTCTCAGTACCTTCCAACTGGGCCTGCAACTCAAGGAAGTTCTGGTTCGCTTTCAACTCAGGGTAACGCTCAACAACAACCAGCAGCCTCGAAAGGGCTGAACTTAAAGCACCCTGTGCCTGCTGGAAACTTTGCAGGTTTTCAGCATTAATTTTGTTCGGATCAATTGTAACTGAGGTTGCTTTACTGCGGGCTTCAATAACCTGTGTAAGAGTCTCTTTTTCAAAATTGGCATAGCCTTTAACAGTACTTACCAGGTTTGGAATCAGATCAAGCCTTCTTTGATATACATTTTCAACATTTGACCATTGCCTGGAGACGTTTTCATTTAATTGAATCATTCTGTTATAATTCCTCTTAAAAGAAGAAAAGATTAATAATGCTACAGCTACAACAACGATAAGAATAATCCACGATTTTTTCATAACTAAAATATTTTGTATTATTTAATATGATATTTAAAGCTGCAAAAATATACCAATTTGATCGTGAAAAATAGTTAATTACCAATTTTTTTTGACATGACTTTATATTCCTGTGAACTGATTGACGATAATCCCGCCGGCAGTTCTGTGCGTGACGAAATAGAAGGGCAGTGAAAATGCGATGAAACAAGCCGGATCTACGGGCACTATTTAATTCGGTTATAAAATAATTAACCTGACTTAAAAAGTTGATGACGGAAACTGAGAGGTTGACATTGCGAGCACTCAGTATACGGAGAACCTTAAGTATATCATAATGTATTTGCTTCCCATATAAACCATGAATAAACAACGAACCGTGTAAATCTTAACAGGGAATACAGGATATATTTTTTCAGAGGGTACTTTACCGATCCCACAAGCATGCTAACACCTGAGAATGGGAGTGGAGTAAGGGCAGCAACAATTATTATGTAAGGCCCGTATATATTTAGCTGGTTTTCCATTTTTTTCAGGAACTTTCGGCGTAAGAACCTGTAAAGCAAAGTAGTATTTAAATAACGCCCGAAAAAGTAACCTATTAATCCTGCTAAATAGGATATAAAGGATAACAAAAAAATCAGTGTTGCATATTCCGTGACACTTTCATTTCGCAGCGCCCAAATCATGAATATCTCGGGAGGTATAATGCCAATGATTACTTCAGAAGTGAAAAAAATAAGAAACATTAGAGGAGGATTATCCGATAATGGCTTAAGCCATTTCAAATAATTGATATCAACTTTATTCTTAACAATTAAAAAGGCTGCAACTATTATTAATAGCCATATCAGACCCCTTATTATGTTTTTAAGCAGGAAGGTGGATTTTTTCCCGGGATTTTTCAATTGTACCAAATATTTTTTAATATAAATCAAAGATAATTAAACTATTAGAAATTTCATATAAGGGCTTTATCATTTTAATTGATAATTTTACAGTTGCATTAGTTATATTCGAACTGATAATTATCGACTGAAACCGGGGTCTTAGCTCAGCAGGTTTAGAGCGCTACCTTGACAGGGTAGAAGTCGTGGGTTCGAATCCCACAGATCCCACATTTTACGAAGACTACTTCGGTATTGTTATAATAAAATCTGTGCCTTCCCGGGGCACAGATTCATAAGTGATTTTAAAGCCATGTGCATCAATGATCTTTTTGCATATACCCAGGCCTAATCCATTACCCTTTTCTCCTTTTGTACCTCTGACCGGGGTGTGTATGAACCTGCCGAACATTTCTTCCGGCTCAATATCACTGATCCCGAGCCCGGAATCAGAAATTATGATGCGCGTAATGTTCTTATCATCGGTTGCTGAAAATTTAATTTCACCATTTTTTGGAGTGAATTTCACGGCATTACTTAGGAGGTTCATAATAAGTTGCCCGAAATATATTTGATCTACTCTTACCTCAAAGTCCTCGTCTATCTCTTTGATAACATTTATGTTTTTATCACTTATAACAGTAGTGTATGATACTATCGAAGTATTAATAAGCTTTAGCAGGTTTACATCGGATAGCCTTAGTTTTAATTCCCTGGCTTCAATTTTTGTCCAGTTCAAAAGCTTATTGAAATAATCTACAATATTATTTGAAGTATCAATAATATATTTTAAGAAATCTTTATTATTTGAATTTAAATGTTCAGCCAGTTTCTTATCGTAGTATAACAATTGAGCAAAACCTGAAATGGATGAAAAGGGGGTCCTGAGATCATCTGATATTATTTCGATAAAATCCTTTTTTGACTGTAACATATCTCTAAGCCTGTCCTCCTGTTTTTTGATCCTTAATGTTGTTCTTAACCTTGCTAATAACTCAATTTCATCAATAGGCTTTCTGATATATTCTACTGCTCCTTTATCCAATGCTTCTTCAACATCAAGCGATTCGGTTTTGGCAGTGACCATTATTACCGGTATATCTTTAAGTTTAATGTTTTCCTGTATTTTTTCCAGTACTTCAATACCTGAAATATCTGGCATCATTATATCCAGTAAAATAACATCAGGCTTGTTAACATTCAGATTATCAAGGCATTCCCTGCCGTCAGAGGCAGTAGTAACAAGATAACCTTCTTCTTTGAGTAAACCCTTAAGAAAGAAAATGTTTGCAGGTTCATCATCAACAACTAAAACTTTGGAATTCAGATATCTTTCCATATTTATTTCGAATTTAGCGATAATCGGGTTATAATTTCACGGGCATTGTTATTCTGATAAATTAACAGGTATTTTAACTGTAAAGGTTGTTCCGATATCAAGTTTGCTTTTTACGTCTATTTCTCCGTTTAGCAGTTTTATTAGTTTGCTTGTAAGTGCAAGTCCCAGGCCAGCTCCACCGTATTTTCTTGTTGTGGTGCCATCAACCTGTGTAAATTTCTTAAAAATATCTTTAATATATTCTTCACTAATACCAACCCCTGTATCCATTACTTCAATACATATTTTGTCATCAGTAATTGAAAATATGACTGTTATGCTTCCTTTTTCCGTAAATTTCAGTGCATTTTCTATGATATTAATGAGTATCTGGTATACTTTATTTTTATCATTATAGATTACTTTTGGCAATGGAGCAATCTTTTCAATATTTACAAGGATTGGCTTGTTATTAAGAGACTTGAGTGTATAATTTTCAATATCACTTATAAATTCATCCAGCAGGATCTCTGTAATGTCTATTTCCTGCTTTTTCCTGAATTCGAACAAGTGTTCGATCAATTTCGATAATTTTTCTCCACTGGAATAAATATGCTGCAATGCCTCGTTTTGTTCAGCACTAAGATTTTCAGTATTGTATTTTACCATATTTTTTGAAATGCCGATAATAGCATTCAGGGGAGTACG
>CAZBUF010000206.1:0-2215 GCA_964495025.1 uncultured Bacteroidales bacterium
GAGTATGTTTCCCAAGAAAAAGATAATTTGGGAAGATTTCCATATAAAGAGTCTGTTCAAAGAAAATTAAAAATAATAACTAAACCAATTGTCAATTATTATTTTAATTATATCGCACAGGGAGTAAAGTTATATTGCGAAAGTGCAAATTTAAAATTCAAAGAGAAAAAGTTATTTGAGACATTTGGATTTATATTGACTCACGATATCGATCGGATAGATAAATATAACTGGTACTATAATGGTTATAAAATAAAGGAATTGCTTGGTATTGTGAAAACGAATTTGCCAAAGTCAAAAGTCATAAAACTTTTAATTAAGGGGTTCTTAGGCAATTTAAGACTATTAAATGATAATAACCCATATTGGAACTTTTCTTTTCTGCAAGAGGTTGATAAGAAATATGGTTTCAAAGCATCATACTTTTTTCTTCCCAAAGACATAAAAAATACTGATGCGTATTATGATCTGGGAGAAGAAAGATTAGTACAGGTTTATAACGAATTAATTGAAAATGGGCATGAAATAGGTTTACATGGTACTGCAGGTTCTTCGGGTTCACTTGAAAAGATGAAAAGAGATTATAATAGAATTTCCCGGTTTGTTCCTCAAAAAGTACTTGGAATGAGGCAGCACAGATTAAATTATGTACATCCATATACGTTAATATATCAATGTGAAACAGGACTTAGTTACGATAGTACTTTAGGTTTTGCCGCTCATGAGGGTTTCAGAAATTCCTATTGTTTACCGTTTAAACTATATAATTTTGAAAAGGATAAAATTATAGATATTTGGGAAGTTCCTTTGAATGTAATGGATATTACATTATTTGCTTACCAAAATTATAAATATGATGATGCTATAAAAAACATTCAAATAATAATTAATGAAATAAAAAAAATGCATGGGATTTTTACTCTTTTATGGCATAATAGTTTTTTTGATAATATAGAATATCCGGGTATTACAAAATTCTATTTAAGATTATTAGGAATAATTAAAAACGAAAGTCCTGTTAACATTCTATTTAAAGATTTATTAAAGGAATTACCATAATTTGTTAACTCACTGATTATATATAAATGTAACTTGCAGATTACTGCTAAAATATACTCCTGGAATTATTTCAGAAAAAATAATAATGTTATTTTTACATTTTTATAGCATAACTGGTTTTTAGAAACGCTCTAATACACAGGAATTAAGCAAAGATATGCAAGACTGGGATGATTAAAGAAAAATTTTAGTAAGCATAAGGAGTATTGAATTTATTAAGATGATAGAAGATTAGTATAATAACGGATGAAAAATAACAGATGGCCAATTTTAAGAAGAATATTTAAATACTCTTCTCCCTTTATCTTTTTTTTCGAGAAAAAATTCATTAATAAATATGGCAAATCAACTCCAGGATATAATCCTGTTTTTATAATTGGAGCACCAAGGACCGGGTCAACTATATTATACCAAATGATCACAAATTATCTGGATGTTTTATATATTGACAACTTAATAAATCTTACAAGGGATAATTTATATTTTGGCTTTTGGCTTAGTAATAAAATTTTTAAAAATAAACCACATAACAGTTATAAATCAGAATATGGCAATACCTCATCCGAAGGGTTACACGCTCCTTCAGAAGCGGGTCAATTCTGGTATAGATGGATTACACCTGGTAAAATATATCTGGATTCAGATGAGATTCCGGATAAAAAGATTAATGAGATCAAGAATAATATTTATTCAATTATTAATAGATATAATAAAATATTCATAATCAAGAATAATTATACCGGTCAGCGATTAAAGTTGATTAAAAAAGTTGCACCTGAGGCTAAATTTATTTTTATAAAACGTAATCCTTTATTTGCAGCACAATCTATTATTCTTACTAGGCAAAGTATTTACGGTGAAAAGAATATATGGTGGTCAATAAAACCTAAAAACTATGAAGAGCTTAAAAATCTTACATATATTGAACAGGTTGTAAAACAAATATATTATATTGAAAAACAAATAATAACAGATATTAAATTATTCCAACAGCATAACCTTTTAATTGTTAATTATGATGAAATTTTGAATCAGGATATTTTATTAAAAAAAATACAAAATTTTATTGGAGAAGCGTACATTAGAAATTCAATTATACAAACTGAGATTTATTTTAGCGAAAAGCAAAAAGTCGAAAACAACATTTTCAAAAACC
>CAZBUF010000207.1:0-5853 GCA_964495025.1 uncultured Bacteroidales bacterium
AGAAATTGCGGACTACCTTAATCTTACCAATGATGAAGTAATTCAGGCCAATTCAATAAAGAAAAAGCCGGTCTCTTTTGATATGCCACTTTCTCAGGATGGCGGCAATGAATACAGCTTATATGATTTTATTCAGTCAGGTAATATCCCGTCCCCCGATAGTAATTTAATGAAAGAATCGGATGTAACAAACATCAGCCGGGCTTTAAGCAGACTTTCCAAAAGGGAGGCTGCTATGCTAACAATGTTTTTCGGATTGTGCGGTTCAGCAGTCCATTCATTGCGTGATATTGCCTTTGAATATAATATGTCTTCCGAACGTGTAAGACAAATAATAAGCAGGGGATTATCCAAATTAAAAATTCTGTTGAAAGATAATGTACTTTTTTAGAGTACTCAAAATCAATCAGCATTAATATTAATAAAAAAGTAAAAAATTTATGGGTAGATCGCAGGAAACATTCAACAAAAAAGAAGTAAGAAAAAAGAAAGAGAAGAAGAGAAAAGATAAAGAGAAGAAAAGGTTAGCAAGGAAAGAAAATGAGAAAAAAAGTGGTCTGGACGACATGATAGCCTATGTCGATGAAAATGGAATGATTTCTTCCACTCCTCCGGATCCCAGCAAAAAGACAGAAACTAAACTGGAAGATATTGAGACTACTCCGCCTAAACGCGAATCTATCGAGCCCGCCGATTTAATAAGAAAAGGAATTGTAACTTTTTATAACGAGGCCAAAGGTTTTGGATTTATAAAGGATTTGGAAACACAGGAAAGTATTTTTGTACATGTGAATAATATGCTTGAAGAAATCAAGGAGGGGAATGTTGTGAGCTTTGAAACGACAAAAGGGCCAAAAGGACTTGCTGCAGTGGAGGTAAAACTATTTAAAGAATAAGCTGAAATAAAAAAGTCTTAATGATATGGGACAACTTCGTGCCTGATCCGGGGTAGCGCGAAAAATTGACATGGTTTTCACTGCCTGATTTTGTACAGATTCTTTACATTAATTCAATAAAATAAGATAAATTAGTATCTGACTGTCAAAAAAATATATTAACTTTATATTAGTTACGATAGTTGAAATCTAATTAATAAATCTTGCAACTTTACAATTAATTTATTAATTTGTTATAGTAAAAATGGTTTAGAATTCAATTATGAATAATAAATTAAAACAATTAATAAATTTATTGAAAGAAGAACTGGGACTTTTCCTGAGTATAAGTTTCGGCGTATTTTTATTTGTCCTTTTTTTTCAGCCCTTTCCGCTTGACAGGTTTGATTTTAATAACATGTTGTTATTCGTAGCAGGCATGGCGGCAATCGTTTTTCTGTTCGTTGTTTTAATCCGGGTTGCTTTCCCCTGGTTTATTGAAAATTTCGGCAAAAACAGTCAGCCGCCTTTTTTGACTTCTTACATGGGCGGTTTTATTATATTCGTACTGAGTTCCGTAGCCATGGCCTTTTATCTGCATTATGTGGGATTTGTACATATCACCTTTTATATTATGTTCAAAGTGGGTTTAATTTGTTTCGCTCCGCCCGTTATTCTAAATTTATATGATTTGGTTAATAATTTAAGGCAGCAAAATGAATTACTTATCAATGAAAAAAAAGTAATCCAAAAACAAGTAGATAAATACGAAGAAGATGACCTCAATAGATCCATTGAAATTACTTCGGAGAACAGTACCGAAAAATTAAAACTTCTGACTGCAGATGTCGCACTTTTTAAATCGGCCGATAACTATGTGGAAATCGTCTATAATGAAGGCGACCATTTTAAGAAGAAACTCATAAGAAACACACTGCGGAATATTGAACAGCAGATATACCCATATTCCAATTTTATTCGTTGCCACAGGATATGTATAGTAAATACATATTATATCGAAAAGCTCAGCAGGAATTACAGCAGTCACTGGCTGACAATAAAAGGATATAATGAAAATATTCCGGTATCACGACAGTATCTGTTGAAGCTAAAAGAGATCCTTTAGCCTGCAGGGGCGAATACCAGCCGCCACGGCATTTTGATATTAGCCACGAAAATGTTTGATTTACCACCGATTACAGCCTGTTAATCCCTTTTTTTCGCCACGCATATAATTGTAAAATATCTTTGTTCTAATTTATTTTATAAAGCTATGAAAATATTAATGGTTTATCCCAAATATCCCGATACATATTGGAGTTTTACGCATGCTTTACGTTTTATTTCAAAGAAAGCTGCCGTACCTCCTCTCGGCTTAATAACCGTATCGGCAATGCTTCCGCCAACATGGCAGAAAAAGCTGGTGGACATGAATGTCTCTACCCTCAGAACAAGTGATATCCTCTGGGCTGACTATGTTTTTATCAGTGCCATGTATGTACAGAAGGAATCGGTAAACATGGTTATTGAAAAGTGCCTTAAGTATAACGTAAAGATTGTTGCCGGCGGACCTCTCTTTACACAGGAATTCAACAACTATCCTCAGATCGACCATTTCATTCTGAATGAAGCAGAAATTACCCTGCCTCCGTTTCTTAAAGATCTGGATGCCGGGCATTCCCCGGAAAGAATATACAAAACCAGTGAATATGCTGATTTGACACAAACTCCTGTCCCTGACTACCATTTGCTGTCAATGAAGGATTATGCTTTTATGAATATCCAGGTTACACGCGGGTGCCCGTTTGCATGTGAATTTTGTGAAATAACTTCACTCCTGGGCCATAAGGTAAGAATGAAAAATACCAGCCAGATCTTAGCCGAGCTTGATCTACTTTATAAACTTAACTGGCGCAGTTCGGTATCAATTGTTGATGATAATTTTATCGGAAACAAAAAAGAAATCAAAAACAACCTGCTCCCTGCTATGAAAAAATGGATGCAAAATCATAAAAATCCATTCACATTCAATACTCAGACCTCAATTAATATCGCAGATGACGAAGAACTGATGAACCAGATGATTGAAACAGGATTCAGCTCCACCTTTATCGGTATTGAAACTCCTGACGAAGTATGTCTTCATGACTGCCACAAGGTACAGAACAGTAACAGGGATATGCTTCAAAGCGTTAAGAAAATACAGAAGGCCGGAATACAGGTTTCAGGCGGTTTTATCGTGGGTTTCGACAGCGATACCCCGACCATTTTCCAGCGACAGGTTGATTTTATCCAGAAAAGCGGAATAGTATCCGCAATGGTAGGGCTGTTAAATGCCCCAAAGAACACAAAGTTATACGATCGCATGGAAAAAGAAAACAGGTTAACAACAGAAGCAACCGGAGACAACACCGATCAATCCATGAATTTTACTCCAAAAATGAACAATAAGGTGCTTATAGAAGGGTATAATACGATCATTCAAAAGATATACAATGTAAAACCTTATTATGAAAGGATCCGTGAACTTTTACTGATTTACAGGAAACAACATGCAAGGAATAATAAAATGGAATTCTCCTATCTGATGGCCTTCATCAAGTCGATTATTATTATAGGAATTATTAACAGGGGGCGCAGAGAATACTGGAAATTTCTGATATGGACACTTCTAAACCGCCCTGCCTTGTTTATTGATGCGGTAACCTTTACTGTGTACGGTTATCATTTCAGAAAAGTCTACGGGTTAAAAAGTTAAAATGCCAATTGACCGGGCATAAACATTCATACTATTTATTTTCTGATTATTACAAATTCTGAATTTACAGAGCAACAGCCTGTGATAAAGCTTTACAGCACTTTTAAAACTGAAAATAAATGAATGGCTGCAGTTCGGCGGAAAGCGACTGGTAGATGATAAACACTACAATAGCAGCAATTATTATCTTCAGATATACAGGAGTATTGATGAACCAATCGCGGTACTTTACTTTAAAAGCCTCGGGCAGCCAGTGTATCACGTAGCCTATAAGCATCACCACAAACACTTTCCAGTAGGTAGTAAACATCCGGCCCAGCAGGTGGCCTCCAAAGCTCCCTGATATCTGCCCCAGCAAGTCATATGTCCCCTGCATCGTTTCGCCCCTGAACCATATTCGCGTAAATGTAATGAAATTAAAGGTGACGAAGATCTTCCAGAAGGTCGCCAGCCAGTGGTTGCTGTTCTCATAGGGGCTTATTTTTCTCCAGAACTTATATACTACAATCCCTATCCCGTTCAATCCGCCCCAGAGGACAAACATCCAGCTTGAGCCGTGCCATAATCCTCCAAGGAGCATGGTCATCATCAGATTTATGTTCGTGCTCACCGTAAGGCGTATTCCCGGGAATATCCTTGTTAAAAGCCATATCACTGCAATGATAAGGGTAAATACGGGTGCCAGCCAGAGTTTTCCGGCAATAAAAACAAAAAATATCAGTATAATGGTCAGGCTGAGGTATGTGAACACCGATCCTCCCCTGTTCCCCCCCATAGGTATATACAAATAATCCTTGAGCCATGAGGATAGTGAGATATGCCAGCGCTTCCAGAACTCACCGCAGCTTTTTGCCTTGTAGGGTGAATTGAAATTCTTTGGCAGGTAAAAGCCCAGCATAAGGGCAATGCCGATTGCTATATCAGTATATCCTGAAAAATCACAATACACCTGCAGGGAATATCCGTATAAAGCCATAAGGTTCTCAAAACCCGTATACGTTACAGGATCGGCAAATACCCTGTCAATAAGGTTTACAGCAATATAATCGCCGATAAACATCTTTTTCATCAATCCCTTAAGGATCAGGTATGCCGCGAGTCCGAACTCATATCTTGACAATGAATAATTCTTATACATCTGGGGAACAAACTGTGCAGCCCTGACAATAGGGCCGGCAACAAGCTGAGGGAAAAACGAGACATAAAACCCGAAGTCAAGCATGTTCTTCACAGGCTTAACTTTCCCGAGATATACATCCACGGTATAACTTATCGTCTGAAAAGTAAAAAATGATATACCTACGGGAGGAAGTATTTTCCCGATATCAAAATGCGTGCCCAGAAAAACATTGGACCACTTTGCAGCATGCGTGACAACTTCAAGGTTGGTTTTGAATACGGTATTTACCGTCTCAGTAAAAAAATAGTCGTATTTGAAGAATACAAGCACACCAAGATTTATGAAGATGCTAAGTGCGACAAACAGTTTTTTTGATAAGGGTGAACGGGACCTGAATATAGCCTCCCCGATGAAAAAGTTGGATGTTGTTGAAAAGATGAGTATAAAGAAAAACAGGCCCCCTGTTTTATAATAGAAAAATAAGCTTACGAGAAAGAGGTAGCCATTTCTTAACCCGTTCTTTTTATAGATGATGGAGTAAATGGCAAGGACCACAGCATAGAAACCCCAGAAATAGAAACGTGTGAAAAGCAGCGGTGACTCCTGGTCAAAAAGAAATATGTTTCTTAAAATTTCCATCTCTTGTTTTAGTTAACACCAGCGTTACGGGATTGAGCCGGATAGGGTCCCCCCTGCCTCATTGTTAAATTTATAATTTAAATGATTGTCATATGCTTTCAAAAAAGCATTAAATAACAGATCGCCGTTAAAAAGGTAGCCTTCCCTGTTAAAGTGTATCTTATCCCCGTTCATCAGTCCATTCAGGTTCCATGCATAGGATGAGTTAAGACCGCCCATGACCGTATAGAAATCCCATACTCCGAAATTATTTTCTTTTGCCAGCTGAAATATTATGCTCCTCATCTTTTCTGTATTCCTGTTGATATACTTGCGGTACAAATAACTGTCATTTGGTACTGTCAGTAATATTGCCGCACCCGGGGCAGCTTCTTTTATACGTTTTAACAATTCCCGGTAATCATGTATGTATAATTCAGTGTTGAACTTTCTTGTATAGCCATCGTTGGTCCCGAGTGATA
>CAZBUF010000208.1:0-8290 GCA_964495025.1 uncultured Bacteroidales bacterium
TGCCGAAGTGGCGGAATTGGTAGACGCGCATGACTCAAAATCATGTCTCCGCAAGGGGGTGTGGGTTCGATTCCCACCTTCGGTACTCTGCAGGGATAGTATCCCTGAAACAGGGATACTATCCCTCAATAACATTGAAAGTATTTCAAATTTTTCCTGACAACATAATAATCATCATACGTCTTTATTATTTTAAAATCAGATTTCTCATACAGGCTTAAAGGTCCTTTGTAGTGTTTCTCAGATGAAAGGTCACCTCTTCCGGGATAAGCTTCGATATAATCGTAATCGCGTGATGTATAATCAATACATATCTGCTCAAGTATTTTCCGGGCAACTCCTTTTCTCCTGAAACCCGGGCTAATCAAAAAACAAACAATTGAACATGCTTTATCCTTAGGGTTATCGACCAAATCATAATATTTGGCCAGCCTCTGATAGTTCATCCTGTCATTGGCGTTGCACCAACCTACAGGTTTACCATTGGCATACGCCAGATAACCTGTCATTTTATTTTCATTAATAAACTTTATGACTGCGGCACGGTTGCTTTCTTTATTCCATTGTTCGCTGGTGCCTGTAAAGTGGAATGAATAACAATAACATGCTGACCAGTGAGGATTCTCGGTAAAGGCAATATTATCAAAGAAAAACAGGAAATCCTTAAGTAATTCCGGCGATAATTGCCTGATAGAAATATTCGTTGAATCGACATTATTATTCATTTTCATGTCTTGGATTAAAATATTTATTAAAAGTGCAGGTGTACCTGAATTTCAACTACTTATGCGCTGTCTATAAGTTCCCCGATCTCTGCAAGGTGTAATTTAAAATGCCCCAGGTAATCTATGATCATATCCTTTAGAGATACCAGTCCCTCTTCGCTGTGATACCACTGATTGTCCAGTTTTGACGGATCAACATTTTTAACAACATGAACAAAATGAAGATTCAGATATTTCCACAGATTAATCATGTCAGCCCGGTCTTCATCCTGGTAGTTCTGGATAGCTATCCACCTGTCGTTATTTCCTTCGGTTGCATAGTTCGGGAACCTCAAAGGGCTTTCCTGATAATGCATATGCACAATACGGTGTGTATTGTTCGAGGCGGAATCGATCATATGACCGATGATCTGTTTTATTGTACGGTTCTGACTATTACGCCTGTTGGTAATCACATCATCAGAAAGGCCTGACAGCTTTGGTTCCCATTCATCAATTAATCCCGTTATTCCTCGTGTCACCGGTTCAAAATCTTTTATCATAATTTTTAATTTTGTTTAATGAGCCACAGGCCAGGCCACAAAGGCTTACTATAAAACATGGCCTGTATTTTCATTAAAATTAATAATCAACATCAGCCTTATAGATCGTTTTATATTTTAACCAGTTGGTTTCTTCACGTGCTGCAGATACTGAACTATTAACTTTTAATTTAAAAAATATAGTATGATAAAAATACAAAATAGTATTTATATTGCATACTGTTGTTATAATTGGTGCACAATTATCGGTGCATTTTAACTCAGACCGGTTTTTCAAATTTTTAAATTTCTCAAATGTTCGATTCGGTCAATGTGAAAAGGATTCGGAAACCAGGAATATCAGAAATATGAATACTAATATATTTCTCATTTTTTTGTTTTTATATAATTGAACTTATCGGACTGTAGTATTGCTCATTTGCAATCATGTTATATCACGGGTTTTATTGCTTTAAATATATTAAAATGTTGGTATTAATTATTATTTTTATTTTTCATATACATTATCAGAGAACCGGTGATCTTATTATATCCGGAATATTCTATTTTTTTCAACTCTTAAACAGAATTCAATTTTATAACAAACGATGTGGAGGTTTATATGTTTATTATCAAAAAAAAGTTAATAATATTCATTTTTATTCTTATTACTTCAGGGATCTGTCAGGCACAGTTTTTAGATAATTTTAATAATAAGAAAATAGAAGGATGGTTCTTTTTTACCGGTGACGGGGACGCAACAATGAATTTTATCCAAAAGAACGGTTATGCACGTATTTTTGTAGATGCAACAAAGGACAGGCATAATGTATGGTGGACAGTTATTAAACGTGATGTATCGGCTTTCCTGGATTTGAACAAATTGGAAGATCCTTCTTTTCAGTTACGTGTTGAGGCAAGTGTACGTGCAGGTGATGCGCCGCGCCGGATTAATATGATGGTGAATACGCAAAGGACAACTAATTATCATACTGATTTAATGGAGTTTGATATACCGGACACATCCGGCTGGCATACGGTTAGCATGACAACAAAAAAATTTGATGCTGTTCCGGGTGATACTGTTTATGTACAGCTGTGTGTAACGGATTGGGGATTAGGTAAATATTATGTCGATATGGATTATTACAGCGCCGATATCATAAATGTTGATCTTGCCGGGCCGGATAAAGGAGAGATTGTACCTTATCATCCTCATGTTCCCGATGTAAGCGCATTCACAAATCATAATAATGTTACTCATGATTGTCTGATTAATTCTGATTTCCCGGATGTAAACTTTAATGACTGGCATGTTAAAGAGCAGGAGGGCAATGCACAGATATTAACGGTAAATGCAAATCAGTGGGCGATTTTAAGGTGGAATTTTGAAAAATATAAAAATTTAAAAACTGACGGGCCTGGCTTATTGGAATTGACAACTCACTCTGTAGCAAAAGGAGGCAACTATATAGGCACTTATGGTGAAGACCTTGGCATGGAGTTTGGAAAAATAAGGGTTATTGAAATCATTGGGGGAGATCCCGGGTGGGATCAGAATAATGTGACATACAACAATTTTATTCAGGGTAAAATTTATTCTGATGTTTTTAACAGTCAGATGATTTTTGATATGGAGATGTCTGATGAACCAGGGAGCAAAAATTTTATTACCATATCAAAACCGGTTTTACAGCGCCTGCTGGATGGCAGTACCAGGGGTATGCTCATTCGTCCCTTAGGCGCTTTGGATGCTTCTTTCTATGCTTCGGAAAATCCGTCGGGCAACAATGGCCCGAAGCTGCATTTTAACATTATAAAATAAAGCGGCAATTATATTTTCATCCGCTGCCATGTCAGGAATGCGACGCATGATATATGTCCATATTTTCAGGATTTTTTTTATTTGGCTATAGTAGTTATATTTTTTAACCAAATTTCAGCCAACTGTGGCCAGGTTTCAGCTGCAATATTTCCGGACCGCAATCCATAACCATGTCCGCCATAAGGCAGCAAATGTAGCTCAACGGGAATCTCTTTATCCCTTAAAGCAGTTGCCATCACAAGGGAACTATTCCCATAGTTATCATCAGCTGTTCCGAAAATAAACATTGGCGGAGTATTTTTATCTACCTGCAATTCCGGAGGAAGGCTTCTGTTTTCTCCCATGTCCAGATATGCAGGATAAATTAGTAAGGCAAAATCAGGACGACAGGATATTGAATCAATGCTATCTGTTTTAGTATAAGTTTCCCGTGTAAAACCGGTACTGGCACGGGCGCTTAAACTTCCACCGGCAGAAAAACCTAACACTCCTAATTTACCTGTGCTTATGTCTGTCCTGTTACGTGCAAGCCTGATTGCTCTTTGAATATCATACAAAGCTTCCTTTTGTTTATCTGGCACACGATATTGCAACACATAAGCAGTAAATCCAAGTTTATTGAGCCATTTTGCTACTTCATAACCCTCTATGTCAATTGCAAGTATGTTGTATCCCCCACCAGGACATACAATTACACTAATACCATTATTAACAGATACCTCTGGTTCAAATACAATTAAAGCGGGATTAGTCACATCGGTTAATCTGATAACATTACGACTTGTATCCGACGTTTGTATAGGATCGTGTTTCGATTCTGTTTCACCCGGCACTTTATCCGGCCATAAATATATTATGCCCTTAGCCTGAGCATAATTTTCGATGTGCAACAAAAAAACAAAGATTACTATGAAAAATATTCTCATATTTTAATGGTTTTTTGATCTTATATATTGTGTTTAACGTGCCAGTGTATAACGCGTTTTAATGCGCTATAAACTATGTTATGCCCAGTTGCACAGAAAAAATCCGATATTAAGAAGCAATAATTTTGGTTTAAACTTTCTTTTTTCAGAACTTGTAATAATAAAGATACATAAAAATATGTTTTCAGTATTTGTACTACTAAAATATTTTATATCTCCTTAGTAATTAATTTGTTTTACAAAAACCTAAAGGGTGATAGGCTGCAGAATTGCAGTCAATTTAGTAGTAATGTATAACAAAGATAAAAAGGAGGAACTGAAATGATACATAACATACCGACTTTGGGTATTCGTTTTGATATCGACAAACTAGAATCAGGCGCTTACGGAATGGCGGCCTGGGAAATTTTCTGGAGGGCTGTTGATATTGACAGTTTAAAGGGAGACACTCTCCTCTTCGAGGGTAATACCGCAGCTACTATTAAAAGTCAAGAAAATGTGTACTGTATTGTCGTTCAGTCAATCACAGCTGATCTTAGAGCAGTCCGATCTGCCCTTGAGCAGAGTGCTGGATTCAGAAGTGTGACAGCCTCACCGCCATTTGTTGAAGCCGCTGATGTTCTGGAAGAACCACTTCTTGAGGCAGGAAGGATTGATTCAGAAGGAAATCTTGTTGGCAAAAAAGCTTACAATGCTAGGCCAGCCCTTGGTACTATACGAAAGGAGAGGCAGGGGGGACTGCAGGCTTCTCAACTATCCGCCACCGTGCCTGAGAGAGAGAAGCCAGCATCCAGACGCACCGAGAAACTACCCAATATTTCAACCTTAGAGGAACTACTTGATTTTCTACTTACCAGGTTTAGTGAGAAGGAAAAAGTGTTGTTTTGGCTGACCCCAGAAGAACTTTGTGATATTGTTGAACACTATGCCAATATACTTCAAGTCCAGTGGTATGAGGCATCCTGTTCGTTGTCAGAAAATATGGCCTATGTCACTCTTTTCGACAAAGGAAAGGCAGGAAACAACATCGCACTCTATGGGCTTTTCCCCTTTGCTATGGAATCAGACGCTAAGGACTTCTGCTACGATAAAGGCGAAAATCCTGATTATCTCTTTGGCCAGTTAGAAAAGCTATGGGGAATCCATGGCAAATTCGCATCAAACTTCTCAGGAGAATCCAACAGTAACTGGGTTCACGAAGATAGTTACGATAAACGGCAAGACATTGACGCTTTTAATCTTTGGCCACGCATATGTCGCAGGCGTCAAGTATTAGGTATTTCTGCCCCGATAACAAAGGATTCCATAAGTAAGGAGGAAAAAGTAGCTGAAAAGACCGTGCAAGATGTGTCAAGCTCTTTTAAAGATATTCGAGCCCAACATGTATCAAAGCCCTCTACTCAGGTAAAACAAACTTCGCAAGAACTCTGTAAGAGATGCGGTGAGTATTATGAGAAGGGAAAAATCACTTGCCCCCATTGCGGGAAGACTCAGTGGGGAGCGATTATCACATTTTTATTCTTGGGGTGGCTATTTTTAATGGTTGGAATGATCATCATCGATCTCAATGGAAATGTGTTCCTCACCATCCTCTTTTTAGTTGTTGGCGCACTTATTATATTTGGCAGCATACGTTTGATCAAGAACGCAGTAAAGATACGCAAAACGAAAAAAAAAGTAATTGTTTTGAAAGAAAGAAAGGATAATATTGGATTTTGTACCAAATGCAATAAAAAGGGTGTTCTCGCTATGAGCAAATTTTATTACGGAAATAAAGTGAGTGAAAGCTCAAGTCGAACGGATACAGGATGGCTGCTTAAAACAAAATTTAAGGTAATAGGTAGTAAAGAGTTTCTGTTTTGTAGTGATTGCTTGGAAGAAATGAAAAGAAATAAAAAGAAATTACGAAAAACTTTTTGGATATATTATTTGGTTGGATTTCCACTTTGGTTAATATTATTTATTTTTCTCACCATGCAAGCCCATGAGATAGGATTTTTGGGTGTGATAATTTTAGGAATCTTTTTGTTAGCACGATGGGTGCCTAGAATAAAAAAAACCCAATCTGATATTAAAACCTTAGAAAGGAAAACTGATACGGAAAAGCTTGAACAACTCTTAGATGAAGAAGCGATAATAATTTATAAAGAAAAAAGAAATTCACAGGAGTTTCAAAATCTATTATATTGGACAAGGCTCGAATACAGCAAGTTAGACGTAATAATTCAACCTTTTTAACTTAATAATATCACATAACCCAGGCCTGCTGACGGACGCGCCATAAACGTTTCGTTCTTTCATTTTCAATGTGTCATTTGGACAATATCGATTTGGAGTGCCGCATAAATTGAGCAGTTTCTTCTTTTTCAACCTTCGGGGCAATTATGTAGGCTCCATGAGCATTCTCCGTACCCTCAATTTTTTCTATTACTGCTTTTGCAAAAATCTCTTTTGTTAATGGCATCATGTCAGTTAATAAATTAACAATAAATAGTTTCTATAGAAAAAAAAGTAATCATTCGACTTTATATTCTAAAGGATATTCCTGAATAATTCATTTGGCTGGAATAAATATAACATTCATAAAGTTGATCATATTTTTGTTGTAACTTTGCAAACAATAAAGTTTGTATAGAAATAATTGAAATTATGGACCCTATTGTTATTGTCTCAAATCGGTTGCCGGTAAGCATTCAAAAAGTTAATGATACATATGATATTTTACAGAGTGCCGGTGGATTGGCTACGGGCTTAAAATCTTATCATCAAAACAGCAACAGCATATGGATCGGGTGGCCTGGAATAGAGGCAGAAAGTGTCGAAGAAGAGAATACAATTTCAAAATTACTGACCAAAGATCATTGTTTGCCGGTATTTTTAACCAAAGAATTGATTGAACAATATTACGATGGATTTTGTAATGCTACTATCTGGCCATTGTTCCACTATTTTAATGATTACACTCAATTCAGAAAGACTTTTTGGAATGCATACCAACAGGTGAATTTGCAATTTGCTGAAGCTATTCTGGCAACAGCAAAACAAAATGAAATGGTCTGGATCCATGATTATCAGTTGATGCTTGTACCTGATCTTGTTAAATCGAAACGTCCTGATCTGAATATTGGATTTTTTCTTCATATTCCTTTTCCTTCCTTTGAAGTATTCAGAATATTGCCCTGGCGGGAACAAATCATTCAGGGCTTGCTAGGTGCTGACCTGGTTGGATTTCATACTTATGACTATGCAAGGCATTTTATCAGTTCTGTAAAACGTCTTATGGGCTACGATGTCGAGTTCAATACCATCAACCTTGAAAACCGACAGCTGTTCGTTGATGTATTCCCAATGGGTATAGATTTCAATAAGTTTCATGAAATGGCATTGGAAATCCAAAGTAAGCCAATACAGGAACATTCAAAACAACATCAGGATATTGACAGATTTTTGCTTGGAATGCCTGAAAGGAAGATCATTTTATCTATCGATCGTTTAGATTATACAAAAGGCATTCCCGAGCGATTAAAAGCTTTCAGACATTTTTTAAAAACTCATCCTGAATACAGAGAAAAAGTATCATTGTTAATGCTGACAGTTCCGTCTCGTACTGCTGTAGAACAATACCAGCAGTTAAAAAGTGAGGTAGAAGAGCTTGTTGGCAAAATAAATGGAGAATATGGCACACTAAACTGGAATCCGGTGATCTATTTCTATCGATCTTTGCCATTCAGCAACCTTGTTGAACTATATAGTTCGGCAGATGTTGCTTTGTTGACTCCTTTAAGAGACGGAATGAATCTTGTGGCTAAAGAATTTATTGCATCAAAAGTTAATCCTAAAGGCGTACTTATACTCAGTGAAATGGCAGGTGCTACAAAAGAACTGGGTGAGGCTTTGGCTGTAAATCCGAATAATGTAGAAGGCGTTTCGAGGGCTATACATGACGCATTTACAATGAGTGATCATGATCAGTCTGTTTCAATATATGCTATGCAAAACAGGATCAGAAGGTATAATGTATTTAAATGGGCCGACGAATTTATTGAATCACTTGGAAAGACTAAAAAAATAAGAGATGAAAAGCAGGCAAGAAAAGTGTCGGAAGGACTGAAAAAGGACATTTGTGACTCATTCAGGAGGGCTAAACAAAAAATTCTCTTTTTAGATTATGACGGCACATTACAGAGTTTTTTCGGTAATCCGGAGGATGCGAAGCCTGATAAGGAATTAATTCAATTAATAAACGGTTTGATTTCAGATAATAAAACAGAATTGGTTATAATAAGCGGTCGC
>CAZBUF010000209.1:0-2831 GCA_964495025.1 uncultured Bacteroidales bacterium
TCACGCCGGAAAACATCCTGAAATGGGAGGAAGTACATCCGGAACCGGACCGGTACAATTTCGATGCACCGGATCGGTATGTAGCCTTCGGAGAAAAGCATAATATGCACATCACCGGCCACACATTGGTCTGGTTTCATCAGACTCCGGAATGGGTGTTTCAGGATCAGTCGGGCAATCCCCTGAGCAGGGATGCACTCCTCGAACGGATGAAAGAGCACATTTTTACCGTGATGGGCCGATACCGGGGACGCATCCACGGCTGGGACGTTGTTAACGAAGCCATCATGAAAGATGGATCTTTCAGGAAATGCAAATGGCTGGAAATTATCGGCGAAGATTACGTTCAAAAGGCATTTGAATTTGCACGCGAGGCCGACCCCGACGCTGAACTCTATTACAATGAGTATGATTTTGAGTTCGGCCCCAAAACCGAAGGGGTCATACGACTTATCCGGAATCTGCAGGCCAGCGGTGTGCGGGTGGACGGCATCGGCATCCAGGGGCACTGGTTTTTGGATTACCCGAAAATGGATGTGCTTGAAGGCTACGTTTCGGCCTTGAGGCAGCTGGGAGTGAAGCTGATGATAACAGAAATGGATATCGGTATGCTTCCTTTTAATCCCCTCGATTCGGAAGTTGTCCCTCTCTCATCATTCGACGCAGAAAAACAGAAGGAGATCAATCCCTATCCGGACAGTCTTCCGGACGCTGCCCAGAAAGACCTGGCAAAACGGTATGCTGAACTCTTTTCTTTCTTCGGGAAGCATCGGGATATCTTCGGACGGATCACGTTTTGGGCAGTGCATGACGGTCAATCCTGGCGTAATTACTGGCCCATCACCGGCCGGACTGACCATCCCATGCTGTTCGACCGACGCTGCCAACCTAAGCCTGCGTTCGATACCGTTGTCCAGACAGTGCAAGGGGATTAAGAAGCAATATAGCAGCGAGAAAAATCAAACCCTCTCTTTTATAATCCCGGTGAAGCAATAACTATTACTTTGGAAATTATACCGGAACATCTGGCTTTTTATAATATTGATATGAACTATTTGGTTGAACCTGGCGAATTTGATATCATGGCGGGGAACTCATCAAGGGATGAAGACCTTCAGATAGTATAGTTAAACGTATTGAAATAACTATTGCAGAGTAGTAAAAGAGTTTACTGCTCAGCATTATTCAGAATATACCGGATTACATAGAAATAGGGATACAGATAATCAGGTTTTCAGACAAACCGTGAAAGTGCAGATCCCTGGGAAAGAGATTAAATGTATGAATATTTCCGGGTGAAGTATTTAACAGGGCTGTTTCTCTGAATTTCTGTGATGCTTGTTGTAAAGAGAAAAAAAAAGGTGTCCTGAAAATATTATCGGACACCTTTATATTATATCTTAATTAATGATTATTTAATCATTAATTTACGTACATACTGATTATCTTCTACATTAAGTTTTAATAAGTATGTTCCTTCTGTTATATTTGACACATTTAAATACTTATTATTCATACCTTGATTTAAGCCCAATGTATATTCATATACTATCCTGCCTGACATATCAACTATAGAGGCAATTGCTTCTCCTGAGTATTCTGACAGGTAATTTATCTGGAGTATACTGCTTGCAGGATTAGGATATAAAGATATCCTTTCTGTATTTAAAACACTTTCTTCAACACCAGTCCCTGCTTCAACATATGTTCCAACGATATTAAGCAAGATTGTTAATCCATCTGCGTTAAGGTTATATACTGAGTTAGTAGCACTTGAATCGCCGCAGTCAGATGTACTTACTGCGAAAAATATACGTGTGTTTTCAGGTATTTGAGTAGTTCCATCATAAAATTCAACATAATCTTCCCAAATAGCCATAACTGACAGTGTTTCAGTACTATCTGTAGCCAGAAGAACTCCATTTCCTGCATCAGCGAGATTCGGACCGTCGCCGGAATAACCTACAGGGCTAAAAATTTCGAGAAAACCGTCACCGTCAGGTACTGTTCCATCAAAGAATGCATGTTCTACTCCATCTGCAGTGAGTTTCCATGGTTCAGTAGCTTCACAACCGCAATTATCTACATCAAACCACATCCACCTGTTGTTTCTTGATAACCATGCGCTCATACTTAATATAGGAGCGGTTATTCCGTTCCATTGAGTAGCCAGAGCTTCATCACCACCATGTCCACCGGAACTGCAACCACGGCCAATAACAACGAGTGCCGCATTATTTGCTGAATCCAGTTTTTCAGCACTAAGTGTACCCTGGTAATCTCCGACATATGATTCAATCTTATAGCCGTAGGATGAAAGTGTTTCAATAAAAGTCGAATCATTATTATTATCATTGATCCATAAAATGTAATCATCCTGACTAAAGGCGGTCAATGCTAACAGCATATAAGATACTGCCATTAATATGTAAAATTTTGTTTTCATGAGCATTTAATTTTTAGGTTAATAATAAATCTAAAATTATTATACAATGATAACACTAAAAAAATTTAAAATACACCTTTTCTTCTATTTTTTACGCATTTAATGAATCAGGAGAAATATTAAAAAAGAAATATTTTTTTACATGGAAGTACCGGTTAGAATCATAATACTGACATAGAAGAACCGGAAAAAATAGTAATATTGCCAACAAATTATAATATTTGTAATGCGGCCTGAAATTGAAAATTTTATAAAATAGCAAAAAAGATGATAAAATCAATAAAGCACATTCTAATAGTATTTATGATATCCTGGTTAGGCGCTGATATTACAGCCCAGGAAGTTAAAAACGGGAACGGGGAACGTGAATGGTGGGATGCTCCTT
>CAZBUF010000210.1:0-12853 GCA_964495025.1 uncultured Bacteroidales bacterium
CCAGAAATTTCGACCTCAAATACCGCTATTGACGGTGATTTAAGTTTAGCGTTTGTCTTTCCAGGTGGCAATTGGGGTGGTGCTTATATTGAAATGGAGGATGCTCAGAATTTAAGTAATTATACTTATCTTAAATTTTCGCTTAACGTATCAGCAGCACTGATGGATGCCGAAATAAAACTTGAAAGTACAACTACAAATGCATCTATTTTCCTGAAGAATTATACCAATACCATTGTTTCAGATGGCTTTGTTGAATACTCTATTCCACTATCAGACTTTCTAGAGCTTAACCTTTCCGAATTATCTATACCATTCGCCATTTGGAATCCTATAGATACCAATGAAGACTATATTAAGGCCACTGTGCTGATTGATAATGTATATTTCACAAATTAGCATAAGCAATTATCAGCCTTATTTATTCAAGAAGTATAGTGAATGATTATTCGGTTACAAAAAAAAATAAATGATATATCCTGTTATTTTAAAAATAAGGTAGAAACTGTTAAATGGTATAAAATTAATTTATAATTTAATGCTTGCGCAACAAACACAAAATATATACAAAATGTATACATTGTAGTTAGAGCAAGCGTTTGCAGGGGAAAACAAGTACACTATAATAGTGATATATCCATTGTATATGCTGATACGCGTTTATGCACAAGGCGAAAGTCCCGGTAGATAGCTGACAGGAAAATATTGGATCGGCGCCAAACAATAGGCCACGCCGTCCGGACAACGACGTTTGTACATTTTGGTCTGGGTGCTCATCTTGTTTGCACCGGCATTACTTTTTTTCGTGAAGGTGTATGAAGAACGGGAACTTGAATTTCGCTTTGGGGCATCCTATCAAGAATACAAATCTAAGGGGCCAATGTTGTTTCCAAGAAAACCGGGAAATTAATTGAAAGATTAAAGTGATACTTTTTACAAAACTTGATAAATTTGACAAACTTAAATTTTTTATTATCTGAGTAAAATCTTATTTTGGTCATAGTGAAAATTCAAAAAGAATAAATGAAATCAGGCTGGTTACTTGAATATAATCCCGTGTTGCTGGCATTATTTGCAACCCTGTTTACATGGGCAATTACAACATTGGGTGCGTCAATGGTATTTTTCTTTAAAACAATAAATAAAAAGGTCCTTAACTCGATGCTTGGATTTGCTGCAGGGGTTATGATTGCTGCAAGCTTCTGGTCTCTTCTGAAACCCGCAATAGAGATGGCAGAAGAATCCGGTGCACTTTCCTGGATCCCCGCAGTGATAGGATTTTTAGCCGGTGGCGCATTTTTATTATTAGTTGATAAACTCTTGCCTCACCTGCATTTAGGATTATCCACCGACAAGGCGGAAGGGATAAAAACAACCTGGCAAAGAAGTGTCCTTCTTGTTCTTGCAATCACACTTCATAATATCCCTGAAGGGCTGGCTGTGGGAGTCGCATTTGGCGCATTGGCAAACAATCCGGATACAGGAATGTTAACAGGAGCCGTTGCCCTTGCAATAGGCATAGGATTACAGAATTTTCCTGAAGGGGCAGCAGTTTCAATACCTCTGAGACGGGAAGGACTTTCAAGGTTAAAAGCTTTTAATTACGGACAATTATCAGGCATTGTTGAACCTATAGCAGGTGTTATAGGAGCATATCTGGTATTGACAATAACCCCGTTGCTTCCTTATGCTCTGTCATTTGCCGCAGGTGCAATGATATTTGTAGTTGTGGAAGAACTGATCCCGGAATCACAGACAGGAAATGAGACAGACCTGTCAACTATTGGTGCAATGCTGGGCTTCGCAACAATGATGTTACTTGATGTTGCACTGGGATAGTATCTTCTGGATACTATGCCCCTGGGATAGTATCTTCTGGATACTATAGCATC
Source organism: uncultured Bacteroidales bacterium (assembly GCA_964495025.1). GTDB lineage: Bacteria > Bacteroidota > Bacteroidia > Bacteroidales > UBA10428. The sequence goes on from CAZBUF010000210.1 coordinate 1,893, forward strand.
AGGATAGTATCTTCTGAATACTATGGCCCCGGGATAGTATCTCTTGAATAAATATATAACTAACAAGCAACCGTCCATGAAGATATTCTGTATCGGAAGAAACTACGCAGAGCATGCGAAAGAGCTGAATCATACTGTTCCTGACAAACCGGTGTTTTTTATGAAACCTGATTCAGCTATTATAAAAAATAATAAGCCTTTTTATCTTCCCGGTTTTTCAGCGGATTTACATCACGAGGTGGAAATTGTACTTAAGATTTGCCGCCTTGGGAAAAATATCGACAGAAAATATGCTTACCGGTATTTTAATGAAATTGGTATAGGTATTGATTTTACTGCACGCGACCTGCAACGTGAGGCCATAAAATCAGGTAATCCGTGGGAAATAGCAAAAGCTTTTGATGGCTCCGCTCCTATCGGCAGGTTCATAAAAAAGGAAAAGCTCCCTGACATAAATGCAGTCAATTTTCAGCTCGATTTAAATGGAAAAACAGTTCAGAAAGGAAATACAAGTGATTTAATTTTTTCATTTGACGAAATAATAGAATATATCTCAAGGTTCCTGACTCTGAAAATGGGTGATCTCATTTTTACGGGCACTCCTTCAGGAGTAGGGCCGGTGAAGATTGGAGATAAGCTCACAGCATCAATTGAAGGTAATAAATTACTGGATTTCTTTGTAAAATAAAAGAGCTGTTAATTATTATCCGACTACTTCTTCAGCCAGGTATTTATCTATAATATTTAATAATGCCAGCCTGTTAATTGGTTTAGTAATAAATTCATTGCTTCCCGCATTCATTGCCCTCTCTTTATCTTCCGGCAAAGCATTCGCAGTCTGGACAATTATAGGAACTTCAGGCCGGGATTTTCTTATTTCCAGGGTTGCTGCATACCCATCCATTTTTGGTAATCGAAGGTCCATTAATATCAGCCCAATCTCAGGTTTATTTTTGCATATATTAACAGCATCAATGCCATTTTCAGCAAGCATGATCATGACCCCCGTAGGTTCCATTATCTCTTTCAGGTACTCACTGCCCATATAATCATCTTCAACAATAAGAATTGTTTTATTGTTCCAGCAATATTCCATTTCAGAATCAGCTTCATCTGTTATCTTCCTGATAAACGGAGATTGTTCAAAGGGCAATGAAATATAAAATGCAGCTCCCTTGTTTTTCTCGGAATCCACCCATATTTTCCCTCCCATCTGTTCAATTATACTTTTGGATATCGCTAATCCTAATCCTGTGCCGCCATATTTCCTGGTAAAGGATTCATCCTCCTGCCTGAACCTTTCAAATATTATGCTCTGTTTACTCCCGGATATACCTATCCCTGAATCTTTTACAAAAAACAACAGGTTGGAATCATCTTTCATCTGGTACCCGAATTTGATGGTCCCATTATCCGAGAATTTTAATGCATTACTAATCAGATTTGACAGAACCTGCCTGATCCTTGTTTCATCGGTGAGAATAACAGATCCTCCTTTTGCAATTCCTTTTATACACTGAAGTTTTATATTATGCTTGTTACGGTTTATTCTTTCTGTTTCAAATTGAGTATAGAGAACATCCATTAACCTGTTAAGATCAGTATTACTTATATTAAATTTAAGCTGGCCCGATTCAATCCTTGATATATCGATGATATCATTAATAATTGTTAAAAGCTGTTCAGCACTGGCATGAATAAAACCGATATACTGATTTCTTTTCTCAACCTGTAAATTTTCACTCTCCAGCATCTTTGAAAAGCCAAGTATCCCGTTCATGGGGGTTCTTATTTCGTGGCTCATATTTGCCAGGAAGGCAGATTTCAGCTTATCACTTTCTTCCGCTCTCTCTTTGGCTATTATTATTTCCTTTTCATAAAACTTCTGGTTAGTAATATCCCTGGCAATAGAAAAAGCGATATTTTTCTCAGGTATTGCCTGGGAAATCCATGAGAACCACTTATAAACCCCATCCTTGCAGCGGTAACGGTTTTCAAGCATGATAATATTTTCTTTGCCTTCCAGCTTTTCTTTTACAGTATCAACAGTTCTTTTGAGATCGTCAGGATGCAGGAATTCAAAAAGCGGTTTTTTATATATCTCCTCCTCTGTATAACCCAGAACTTTCTCAAATGCAGGATTCACTTTAAGAAAGTGCCCGTCAAGTGTATTTATGCATATCAAATCAGCTGACAGGCTGAATATCTTGTTCAACTCTTCCTCGGCATTTTTCCTGTCAGTTATATCCGTAGCAATACAGCAACTCGCATAAATGTTCTTTTCATTATCATAAATCGGAAATTTGCTTGCCAGGAAAGTATACAATTTATCCTTTACCGGTAAAACCTCCTCTATGCTTATGGTCTTTTTATTCTTAATTACTTCAGCATCATTCTTTGCAATTTCCTCAGCATATTTTTCCGGGAATATGTCAAAATCCGATTTTCCTATAACGTCAGGATTCTTATGCTGAAACAATTCCTCAAACATTCTGTTTACCAATAAATACCTGCCGGCAGTATCCTTTAAATATATTATTGAATTAGCGTTAAATAATATTGACCTGAATCGTTCCTCACTCTCGATTAATGCTTTTTGAATGCTTTTTCTTTTTGAAATATTCTCAAATGTTAATGCAAAATGATTGTCACCCAGGGGAAAAGCTTTCACGGACAAAGTTTTAGGCCCCGTATTTTCATTGTTATAATATATTTCTTTTGATTCAAAAACTGTATTGGTTTTTATTGAATTATCCAGCAATTCCGCAATTCCATTTTCACAAAAGTCAGGAAAACTCTCATTCACTGTCTTATCTATAAAGTCTTTTCTCTTTAAGCCTGATATTTTTTCAGATGCCTCGTTTGCATATACAAATCTCAGGCTTTTGCCCTCACTTTGATCCTCCGTTTTAAGTATGAAAATACCAAAATTTAACTTGTCGGATATTAAGTCATCGTATGATCTCTGCTTTTGGGCATTATGTAATTTATCAAGCTTGCTTTCAAGCTCTAATACTCTTTGCTTAAGCTCATTATGAGATAATTCATCAATCCCGCCCATATAACCGTTATTATGTTTATTCCAATATTTAAGTTATAAAATATAATTATCAAATCCGCATATTTGGAAAAACATTTACGCAACATAACTAATCTTCATCATATTTGTCTTGCCCCGCTTATTAACGGGAATGCTTCCCACATGAATTACAACATCCCCCGGCTTCAGATATCCGTTGTCTTTCAATATCTTAAGAGTGCAATCTATAATATCATTTATTTGTGTTCTGTATTCAAGGTAAAAAGCCCTTACACCCCAAACAATTGACAATGTCTTGACCAGGCTCTTATTCAGCGTAAAAGCAAAAATATCTGCTTTGGGCCTGTGGCTGGATATTTTAAATGCAGTTGTTCCTGAATGTGTAAAAGTAATAATTGCTTTTGCCCCTGATAAGTCAGCCATCTTACTTGCGTTATAACAAATAGAGTCAGGCAGGTACGACACCGATTTACAGTCAGGTATATGTTCATGCTTAAGAACAAATTCCTGGCCTTCGGCGAAATCAATAACTCTCTGCATGGCGCTGATAGCATCAACAGGATATTTTCCCACAGATGTTTCTCCGCTTAGCATAAGAGTATCGGCTCCGTCAAAAACAGCATTGGCTACATCATTAGCCTCAGCGCGCGTGGGCCTGAAACTGTCAATCATGCTTTCAAGCATCTGCGTGGCTATAATTACAGGCCTGGAGCTTTTAATACATTTATTCACGATCTGTTTCTGGATTAGCGGCACATGATCAAAAGGCACTTCAACTCCCAGGTCCCCCCTGGCTATCATTACTGCATCAGCCACCTCAATGATATTGTCAATTTCCTTCAGTGCTTCAGGTTTTTCGATTTTAGCTATGACCTTTGCATGTTTTTTCTTTTTCTTAATTATTTCTTTCAATTCAACAATATCAATTGCTGACCTTACAAATGAAAGACCTATCCAGTCCACTTCATGATCCAGGATAAAATTTACATCATCAATATCTTTCTGCGTCAGGCACGGAAGAGATATCCTGGTATCAGGGAGGTTCACCCCCTTATTTGATGATAATGGCCCGCCATGGACAACAATAGCCTTTACCGTGTCTTTTTTATTTGTTTCAACAACCTTCAGTTCAAGTTTCCCGTCATCAATAAGAATTGCTTCGCCGGCATTTACATCACCGGGGAAGTTCGCGTAACCTATATATAATTTGTCATTATCTCCCGTACATTCCTTTGTTACCAGTTTAACCTCCTCATTTTCTTTCAGAATAATACTATTATCCTTCACCTTCCCTATTCTTATTTTCGGCCCCTGTAAATCGGCAAGGACAGCAATATTGCTTTTAAGTTCATCATTTAATTCAATTACATTATTTATAACCTTCAGGTGTTCATCATGTGTGCCGTGAGAGAAATTCAACCTGCATACATCTATCCCTTCCATAAAAAGTTTTCTCAGAACATCTTTTGAAGAGCTTGCCGGACCAATTGTGGCAATAATTTTTGTCTTTGAACGATCATGTCTTTCCATAAGTCATATTTCAGATTGCATATAAAATACTTTATTATAATTCAAATTTAATCGAATAAGTTAAATACTATTTTCTTTAAGACTAAAATTTTAATTTGCCCTGTGATTAACGTAATTAATATTTTGTGTTTTACACAGAATTAATGACCTTTGGTTTCTTTTAAGCTTACTTGCCTAAATGAATGATTTAACAACTGGGAACGAGGGCCGCGTGATACTGAGGTTTGCAACACCGATGCTTCTTGGTAATCTGTTTCAGCAACTTTATAGTGTTACCGATCGCATTATCGTAGGACAGGCATTAGGTGACGAAGCGCTGGCTGCCGTGGGGGCCTCATACCCTATTCTGTTTGCATTAATATCGTTTAGTATCGGTATAGCTTCAGGAGGTACAATAGTGATCTCTCAATATTTCGGGGCTAAAGATTTTAAAAATGTTAAAAAAGCAATTAATACTCTTTACATATTTTTCTTCATTGCATCAATCATCCTGTCAGCGACAGGAATATTCTTTTGTGAAAGGATCTTCAGGCTCACCATGCTGCCTGAAGAGGTTATTCCGCAGGCAAAAATATATTTTATTACAATTTCTTCGGGGATAATAGTATTCTTTGGTTTTAACGGAACAAGCGCCATTTTAAGGGGACTTGGCGATTCAAAAACACCTTTGTTTTTCCTGGTTATCGCGTCAGTATTTAATGTATTCCTCGACTTGTTATTTGTTATCGTATTTAAATGGGGTATTATCGGTGCTGCTTTTGCTACTATTATTTCTCACTTCGGAGCGTTCCTTACGGCGATAATTTATCTTAATAAGACCCATAAGCTGATAAATATAAGTTTTCTCAACCTGGAGTTTGACAGGAAAATATTTTTTCAAAGTATAAGAATAGGTGTACCTGCAGGACTTCAGCAGACTTTTGTGGCAGTTGGAATGATTGCTCTTTACAGGATAGTAAATGAATTCGGCACAGATGTAATCTCAGCATATTCAGCATCAGGAACACTCAATAACCTGGCAATGCTTCCCGCAATGTCACTTAGCCAGGCCCTTGCTGCATTTGTCGGTCAGAATATGGGCGCTTCAAAAACCGGCAGAGTAAAAGCCGGCATGAAATCAACCCTGCTTATGTCATCCTTAATATCCATTTGCATAACCCTTTTGGTTGTTATGTTCCGCAGCGGTTTGATGCGTCTTTTCTCTGATAATCCCGAAGTTATAAAGGTTGGTACCGAATACCTTGTTATTGTGGGCTCGTTTTATTTGTTCTTCAGTACAATGTTCACTTTTAACGGCGTAATGCGTGGCGCCGGAGATACGCTGGTTCCGATGTTTCTGTCACTTATTTCCCTGTGGGTTATAAGAATACCCCTGGCAGTATTCCTGTCAGGATTAATAGGAACAAACGGGATATGGTGGTCAGCGCCTGCATCATGGTTCACAGGTATGTTATTTTCTTTTCTCTACTACCTTACAGGAAAGTGGAAATTAAAAGTAATAGTTAAAAAGCCGGAAGATACAAATCTTAGTATATCAACGCCCAGAATATAATAATTTAAATTTTATTAACTTTGTTAATACCACATACAAATATTTAACTTATAAAAATATTACACTAGTATATGATAAGGTCAATGACCGGCTATGGCAAAGCCAGGTGTACATTCGCAAACAAGAGTGTTTCTATAGAGTTGAAATCACTAAATAGCAAACAGCTTGATATTTACACCAAATTACCAAATATTTACCGTGATAAAGATATGGAGCTCAGGAATGAGATAGCCGCCAGCATAAACCGCGGTAAAATAGAACTTACAATAACCATTGAATATAACGGGAAAGGGCTTGCGTCGCAAATTAATGCAGATATAGTAAAGGAATATCATAAACAATTACAGTCTGTTTGCGATGAGCTGGGCATACAAAACCCGGAATCGCTGATGCAAATAATTATGCGGCTGCCCGAGGTCCTTAAAACTGATGTTGAAGAACTTGATCCCGAAGAATGGCAGGTAATATATGATTCATTTATTGAAGCCATAAATGAGCTTAATATTTTCAGGGAAAAGGAAGGGATGGCACTTGGCAAAGACATCCTGAAGCGTATAAATCTTATCGAAAACTACCTTAAACAGGTGGAAGATTACGAGCAGCAAAGAATTGAGAATATCAGGAAAAGAATAAGCAGTAACTTAAATGAGTTTATTGATAAGAAAAATATTGATCCTGTAAGATTTGAACAGGAAATAATTTATTATCTTGAGAAGCTTGATATAACTGAGGAAAAAATAAGATTAAAAAATCATTGCAAATATTTCACCGGGGTAATAAGCGGGAACACTGATGGCAGCGTTGGTAAAAAGCTTGGTTTTATTACCCAGGAAGCGGGAAGGGAAATAAATACCCTTGGCTCAAAGGCTAGTGATTTTGAAATTCAGAGACTTGTTGTAATGATGAAAGATGAACTGGAAAAAATAAAAGAGCAATTGATGAATATCTTTTAAAATGAAAATATATGGCAGGAAAACTTATAATTTTTTCTGCTCCGTCAGGAGCCGGTAAAACAACAATAGTCAGGCATCTGCTTAAAATTGAAGATCTTAAACTTGAATTTTCAATTTCTGCATGTACCCGCAAAAAAAGAGAGGGCGAAGAGAATAATAAAGATTACTATTTTCTTTCAGTTGATGAATTTCAGGCTAAGATCGAAGATGATGCTTTTGTTGAATGGGAGGAAGTGTATAAAAATCAGTATTATGGCACCCTCAGGAGTGAGATAGACAGGATAAAGACTCTAAACAAAAATATAATTTTTGATATAGATGTAAGGGGCGGCATAAATATTAAAAACCAGTTTAACAATGAAGCCCTGTCAGTATTTATTATGCCTCCTTCAATTGAGGAACTTGGTACACGTCTGGAATCCCGTGGCACTGACACCGAAGACAGGATAAAAAAGAGACTGCAAAAAGCCCGGTATGAGTTCAAATTCTCGAATAAGTTTGATCTGATAATTGTAAATGAAGATTTGGAAAAAACCCTTAAAGAGGCTGAAAAAGTTGTGAGAGGATTTCTCTTTAATTAATCATTGTAAAATGAAAACCGGCCTTTTCTTCGGATCATTTAATCCTGTACATATAGGCCACATGGCTATTGCCAACTATATCTGCGAATTTACAGATATCGACGAGCTCTGGTTTGTTATCAGCCCGCAAAATCCTTTTAAAAAAAAATCAACATTACTTGAAGATTATGACCGTTATGAATTACTGAAAAGGGCAATCGCCGAAGATAAGAATTTTATCATCTGTGATATTGAATTTAATCTTCCCCGGCCTTCATACACAATTGATACATTAACATACTTAAGTGAAAGACATCCCGGCAATGAATTTGTTTTAATAATGGGGTCAGACGGATTACCGGCATTCCATAAATGGAAGAACCATGAGGAAATAATAAGGAATTATCAGCGCTATGTTTATCCAAGGCGTGGATATGAAAATATTGATACGGAGAAATACACAAATATTATGGTTGTTAATGCTCCCATAATTGAGATTTCATCAAGCTTCATCAGGCAATCACTGAAAGAAGGGAAAAACCTGAATCATTTTTTGAATAAAGATGTCTATGAATATATTATTAAAAAGCATTTTTATGGTACTTAGTATTGCATATTATTAAATCATTTGTATTATATTTAATTTATGGATCGAGATCTGATTTTTGTTCAGACCATGCTTTCTGATGAAATGGTTGCACATGGATTCCCGGTTGTATATAAAGGGAAGCTGAACCATGATATCTTAATGCTGTTCACATCAATGGCAGAAGAAAAGATTGCCAAAACCTGTAAAAACCTGTCAGTTAAACGAAAAGTCTTTCATGTTATCGTTGAATGTCTTCAAAATATAACGAGGCATTCTGATGATTTCGATGAAGATGGGATTGGTAACGGTGTTTTTGTTATCGGCGAAAAAGAAAATTATTATTACATCATTACAGGCAATATGGTCAGCAAAGAAAAAGCCAAAGCTCTGGAAAATGCCATAGACCATCTTAATACGCTGAATAAGGATGAATTATCAAAACTTCATAAAATATCAATAGTAAACGGAGAGTTATCTGCCAAAGGCGGGGCGGGCCTTGGACTGATTGATATGATACGTAAAACAGGCGAAAAGTATGTATATCAATTCCTGAAAATTGACAATAATTATCAGTTCTTCATATTGAAGGTTACCGTTCCTATAAACTGACCTTTATCAATTCATTAAATCAGGCTTAGCGTATCCTGGCTGATATCTGAAAAAGAATCAACTATAATATCAGCGTCTTTCAGTTTTTCCTTTGTATACGTTGTTGTAAGGGCCAGGGATCTCATGCCTGCGGCATTTGCCGCTATAATACCATTCGGCGAATCTTCAATAACTATACATGTTGCAGGTTTGGATACTAACCTCTGTGCAGCGTATAAAAAAATATCAGGCAAGGGTTTTGATCTGAAACCAACATCTTTCAGTGAATATATATGTCCGTTGAAAAGTCTCTGTAAGGAAAGCTTTTGATCAACAATATCAAGCAAATCATTATTCATTGATGTTGCAATGCATATTTTATATTTATGCCTTATCTTTTCATAGAATTCCATGAACCCTTGAACAAACTTAATCTTCGTATTTAACAAATCCTTTATTATCAGAAGTCTTTCATTTGTTAAATCAGCATCTTCTCCTGATAATTTATATATATTTTTCAGTATAACGGCTCCTTCGGCCAGGCTTCTTCCGCCAAGTAAATGCTTGGTCTCATCCCTTTTGTATATTATGCCTCTTCTTCCCAGGAACACTTCCTGCTCCTTATCCCAAAGAGGTTCAGTATCAGCTACAACACCTTCGTTATCAAAAATTATTGTATCATTCATGACAATTGTTATATAGGTTATACAGGTTTTAAAAAGCCCGCATTCCGGTATTTATGTACCATTATTTTTATATAAGAAAAAAGATTTTTTAATTTTACTTTTAAATAACGATATTTATCATAACTAATACAAAAATATCATGAAAAAACTAGTTCTGTTTTCAATTCTTATTTTTGGTATCATCGGATATTCATATGCTCAGATTGACTTAAAAAGTAAAATTAAAAGTAAATCTGAAAGCCGTGCTAACAGGAAGACCGATCAGACCATTGATAAAGGTTTTGATAAGGTCGAAGATGGCATCGGGAATATGTTTAAGAAAAAGGATGATGAATCAGATGAAGAGACGGCAAAACCTGAAGAACATGAAGATTCGGGAGTCACAAAGTCATCTGATGATACATCATCACCGTCCCGGGATCAGGCATCCGATGATTCCGGAAAAGGATCTTCGCCGGAGCTGAAATGGTCGAACTATGATTTTGTGCCGGGAGATAAAATCATTTTCGAAGACAACCAGGAAGGTGAGGAGAATGGAGAATTCCCTTCACGCTGGGATTTGATCAGGGGCAATGTTGAGAATGCCGAATTTGACGGAAATAACGTCATCTATTTCATTGGTGCAGCATCGGAAATTTCACCTTTTATCAAAAACCGTGAGTCAGATTATTTACCTGATGTATATACTGTTGAGTTTGATGCATGGTATGAGATCGACAATAGTGCCCAGTACTATATATTTTTTACTGACAGAAAAAAACAGCGTCCGCTGTATAAATTTATAGAAATTGCACCTGGTGGAGCGCGGGCGCTTGAAAGCCAGGGCACTTACCCCGGAGCAGAATCTTTCTATTACAATAAAAACAGCAGCTACTGGAGGCATATTGCCGTATCATTTAATAAAAGGGCTTTAAAGGTATATCTGGATGATGCCCGTGTATTAAACATCCCAAATATCGAATTCAACCCTACAGGACTGACTATAGGAATTGAAAACTCCAGCAGCACAAAAAACAGGGTTGTGAAAAATGTGCGTATTGCTGAAGGCGGAGTAAAATTATATGACAAATTCAGGCAGAACGGCAAAATTGTTGCCAACGGCATCCGCTTTGACAGCGGCAAAGCTACACTCAAACCAGAATCGATGGGCGTAATTAACAAGATCTACGAATTAATGCAGGAACATCCTGAAATTAAATTCAGTGTGGAGGGCCATACAGATAGTGACGGTGACGATACGTTCAACCAGACACTTTCAGAAAACAGGGCAAAAGCTGTTGCGGATAAAATGATAAGCATGGGTATATCACGCGACCGCCTTGCATCAAAAGGATGGGGTGAAAGCAAACCATTGAATGACAATATAACTCCCGAAGGCAGGGCAAATAACCGCAGAGTTGAATTTGTTAAAATGTAAGCTGACAAAAAAAAAGTCCGGGGCCGCTATGGCTCCGGACATCCTA
>CAZBUF010000211.1:0-2934 GCA_964495025.1 uncultured Bacteroidales bacterium
AAAAATTTGTAACAGGGGGCCAGCGCCCTAAAGAACAATATCAAAGCTCTTCTGCACATTTTCAACATAATGATATACCTATGGGTATATGAGTGTGGCCTGTTTTAATCACCCTATGGCCCGGGGCATCGATACAGGCAGTGTTTACAATATATGATCTGTGCACCTGGATAAAATCTTTCGGCAGTTTCTCAACAAAATCCCTTACTATTTCAAGTATAAGATGTTTGGAGTTGCTGCAATTGAGATATATATGCGTGCAAACATGCAGAAAATTAACAAAGTAGTAAATTTTTTAGATTGCATTAATTTTTAATATCTTCGATATTAATAATATCAAATAAACATCAGCCTTTTTTCCATAAATTGTAACATAAACTGAATAATGTCAGGTATATATAGTAGTTGTATGCAAGGCTAACATAATGAATTACAGTGAAATTACCTAATTATAAATTTGAAAAATGGATTGATATTGCACACATTTGCAAATCGCACAGGCTGACACAAACCAAAATTTGTAAAAGAGTGCAAATTATCCTCTCCCCTATTAACAAAATAATTGCTATACCATGAGAAATTGGTCGTTACATCCGAAATATCCAGACACGAAAGGGCTTGTTGCTCTCTGGAGAGAGACTTCACTTACAAAATACGTTTTTCAGGGAAATATAAAAGGATATAAAAAAATACCTGTAACGAAGAGCCAACTTGAATATGAAAACTTACATTTAATAAAAAAATTACTTAATAGGAAACATTGAGCGTTATGAAATGTTTAACAAAAAAGTTCTTGATATTCACCCTTTATTTATTTTAAATGATGGTGACATAGAAAACCGGGAGAAAGTATAAAATGAGTGTTGATTTTTATATAGAGAATTGCTACAGAATATCTAAGCTGATAACTAAAAAGTATAGTACATCGTTTTCATTAGCAACATCTTTTCTGGAAAATGAAAAGCAACGTGCAATTTATGCTATTTACGGTTTTGTACGCTTAGCCGATGAAATTGTAGATAGTTTTTATGGATATGATAAATCGTTTTTGCTTGACGAATTAAATAAAGACCTGGATTATGCATTAAAAAATGGCATTAGCACAAATACCGTTCTTACAGCTTTCTCCGATACTGTAAAAAGATTCAAAATCAAACATGAACACATTCATGCTTTTATGGAAAGTATGAAAAATGATTTATCAAAACCCATTTATACCAATTCAGAGAATTTGAATAAATACATTTACGGTTCTGCTGATGTAGTGGGTTTAATGTGCTTGAATGTGTTTTGCAACGGTGACCAGGGTTTATATGATAAATTGGAGTATTCAGCTCAAAAATTAGGTTCTGCATTTCAGAAAGTTAATTTTCTCAGAGACCTAAAAGACGACATTCATGATTTAGGGCGTTATTATTTTCCTGAAATATCTCTTAATAAATTTGATATACAAACGAAAAAAATAATTGAACAGTCAATAGGAAATGATTTTAACGAAGCGTGGAAAGGCGTTAAGCAACTACCTGGCAGGTCAAAGCTGGCTGTTGCACTGGCCTATTATTACTACAAAGGATTATTTCGAAAGATTAAACGAGCTTCTCCTGAGAAAGTACTTTCAGAAAGGATAAGGATTTCGAACCTACGAAAGTACTTGATTATAATGAGAGTAGGATTTATGTATAAAACTAAGTTTATATAAATGGCAGAAAAGGTAATATTGGTCGATTTGGAGGATATCCCCACAGGAGAAATGGAAAAAGTAGAGGCCCACAAAAAAGTCCGACTCCACAGGGCAGTCTCGATTTTTATTTTTAACTCAAAAGGTCAATTGCTTTTGCAGAAAAGGGCAATAAATAAATACCATTCACCAGGTTTATGGACAAATACTGCATGCACCCATCCTCGGCCAAACGAAAGCAATGTAAATGCAGCAACCAGACGATTGAATGAGGAAATGGGTATAAAAACAAATGAGCTTACAAAGCTATTCGATTTCATTTACAAAGAAAAGCTTGATAATAATTTAACTGAATATGAATTCGACCATGTTTTTGTTGCGATTTCTGATAGTATGCCGATCCCTGAACCAAGCGAGGTTTGTGACTATAAATATGTCGATACCGATTTGATTTTGAAAAAGATCCGAGAGAAGCCTGATGACTATACGGTGTGGTTTAAAAAAATTATTGAACGTGTTCTTACAGAAGTTCAATTTAAGGTGAACAAGTTAACCAACCAGAAAAAAAGCTTATGAACTGCAAAATATTTAATTATTTAATAATTTTTACTATGGTTTTTTCTTTATTTTCTTGCTCATCAATTCCTAAAGGAATATCAGCAGTAACTCCTTTCGAGAAAGAAAGATATTTAGGTAAATGGTATGAAATAGCTCGCTTCGATTTTAAATTCGAAAAAGGTTTAAACAACACAAGTGCTGAGTATTCTATACGAGATGATGGAAAAATAAAAGTAACCAATCGAGGGTATGATTATGAGAAAAAAACCTGGAAAGAAGCCGTCGGAAAAGCAAAGTTTGTTGGGGATGAAAATGTAGCCATGCTTAAAGTTTCATTTTACGGCCCATTTTATGCCGGATATAATGTTATTGCTATTGATTCGGAATATAAGTATGCGCTGGTAGCTGGCTCAAATCTGAAGTACTTATGGATTCTCTCACGAGAGAAAACAATACCTGAGGATATTAAGAAAAACTACTTGAAAAAGACTGAAAAATTAGGTTTCAATGCAACAAACCTGTTATGGGTTGAGCATAATAAATAAAACTATTGAACAATATTAATGGATTTATACCCTAAAAATAAATTGCCAATAGCAGAAGTAAAGAAGTTTATTGTAATCTTTTATACTGTTGCGGTTATAGGTTTTTTGATTCCTTTTAAAAGGGATTTATTTATAAACATTACTCCTTTAGCT
>CAZBUF010000212.1:0-3603 GCA_964495025.1 uncultured Bacteroidales bacterium
TGATCCGGACATTTCATATGATATTATCAGCTCATTTATCAATAGTATTATAATATCAATATTCGAACAGGTCAGCTTATTGCTGTTTGTTTTATGCTGACCCTGCTCTGATAAAAAATAGTCTATCCGGCACTTGTCGAGGATCGCTCCATTGTCATACGGACTGATATAAAAAAGGACATTGCAGGTTTCATTACTTTTATTATAGATGTTATTTTCATCCTTATACGCGAGGATAAACTTATTTTCATAGTCTATCCCTGATACCGGCAGATTAAGCATGCCTGCTACCGACAAATAAATGATCGATAATGAAACAGGACTTCCCTTTTTGGTCCTTATAACCTGGTTGATATGCGAGTGTTGCGGCGAATTAAAATTTGTGGTTTTCTTCGAATATTTATAAGTATCAAACAAAATAAAATTCAATATATTCACTTTTTCGAGAGCCGTAAGATTACTGTTAAACTCCAGCCACACATCTTTATAGACTTTATTTATCTCTTCATTAATACAGTTAAAATCAATATCAGGAAACTGAAACCTGGAAATGTAAAAAGCACCCTCCAGGATATTCTCAGCACCCGTAGCCACCCATTTTTCAAGATTTTTTTTAGTGTAAAACAATTGTATATTCCATATCACGTTCTCTAACCTCTTCTGTAAAACCTCATTATATGTGCTTTCCCACGCTTTTTCAAGTTCAGGGATCACATCCGGACCCTTTCCTGTAAGATTGTTAGTAATTTCATTAATTACTTCCTTATCAGAATCATCCAGAAGCGAGATCATGGCTTTTAATTCCTTGTTGTTCATATAGCCTTAAAGTCAATATTAATAATATATCCCGGTGTTAACATAAAATTTATTCCGCCTTTTTACAGAAAGTTGAATTAATATGATTTTCAAAGCTATTTAAAAATTTAAAATGTGACAATTTAAAGAATTAACATATGTTAGTAACCCTGAATAATAAAAATTATAGGTTCTTTCTTTTTGTTTCAATAAAAAAAGATATTTTTGTTCTTATTATGATACAAAGAGCACAATCGATCTATCTTTTATCTGTAACCATACTAATGGTATTTTTAGCAGTATTGCCTATTGCTGAAATAGCTATCCGCGGTGGAGAGATAGTAATTTACTATAATTTCGGCATTAAAAGTTATGTTGCGGAAAATACGGGCATCATATTTCATACCCTGCCCATTACAATTCTTACATGCGTAATAGGCGTGATCAGCTTTGTTAACATCTTCTTATACTACAACAGACATCTGCAAATGAGATTATGTTTGTATAATATTTTATTGATCGTGGGATTGATGGTACTTATTTATTTCTACTTTTCTGTTATGCGCAAAAAACTGAATATAACAGACCATACGTTCAAAATAACTATTGTCTTTCCTGTAATCAGCGCTATACTCACATTACTGTCTCTCAGGAGTATCAGGAAGGATGATGTAATTGTCAGATCGTATGAGAGATTAAGGTAATAATGTCAGATTATTACCGTATGCTCCTTATCGGTTATCTTTTCACAATAATGGCACAGCAGTTTAATGTCTTTTTTTGAAATGACCTTAAACCTGGTGACTATTTTCTCGGCGTTAGTAACACACTGCGGATTCATACATTTAACGATGCCTATTATATTATTTGGGACCTGAACAATCTTTTTCTCTACCACCTTATAGTCTTTTATTATGTTCAGTTTAGCTTCGGGAGCAACCAGGGAAATTTTATTTATATCCTTATCAAGAAAGTAAACACCTGAAAGCTTAATTATTGCCTTCCTTCCGAGTTTCTTGCTTTCAAGGTTGGAGCCAAATGTTATTTTATTATCAATTTTATCAAGTCCTAATATTGATATTACTTCAAACAGGCTGCCAGCCGGTATATGGTCAATTACGGTACCATCTTTTATAGCGCTGACTTCCAGGATTTTATCTTTCATCCTCTTATAAGTTTTATTTTGGTTGCAATCCTAATATTGAAGATATAATTGCCTGCCGGATATATACTCCGTTTAATGCCTGAGTAAAATAATATGCTTTGGGATTTTTGTCAACATCCTGTTCTATTTCACTTACACGAGGTAAAGGATGCAGTATTTTCATATTCTTTTTTGTTCCTTTCAGCAGCTCATTTTTCAGAACATACGCATTTTTTGTCCTTTCATATTCAATAGGATCAGAGAATCTCTCTTTCTGAACCCTCGTCATATAGATAATATCAGCGTTTGAGACAATATCCGTAAAATCTTTATGTTCATAATATCTGATACCGGCATTTTCCAGGAACATTTTATATTCCGCAGGCATGTTAAGCTCATCGGGTGAAATGAAGTTAAACGTGGTTTTAAACCTTGACATAGCCATAAGAAGTGAATGAACAGTACGGCCGTATTTCAAATCACCAACCATAAAAATATTCAGTTCATCAAGTGTTCCCTGGGTCTTTCTTATTGAGTATAAGTCGAGCAAGGTCTGCGTAGGATGCTGGTTAGCGCCGTCTCCGGCATTTATTACAGGTATATCCGTCAATTCACTTGCAAAACGTGCACTGCCTTCCAGCGGATGGCGCATAACAATAAGGTCGCAGTAATTGCTTACTATCTTTATCGTGTCATATAAAGTCTCCCCTTTGGTTACGCTTGATGTTTCAGTATCACTGAAGCCGAGGATCTGTCCTCCAAGCCTGCTTACCGCACTTTCAAAACTCAGACGTGTTCTTGTGGATGGTTCAAAAAAAAGAGTGGCAACAATTTTACCTTTAAGCAGATTTTGCACAGGATTATCCTCAAATTTCTCAGCCAGGTCAAGTATCCCCAGGTATTCATCTTTACTATAGTCATTTATAGATACCAGGCTTTTGTTTTTCATTATTCAGAAGGATTTTGCCTTTGTTTTATATAGTAAATATATGTAAGAAATAAATCCAAGTAAATACTTGTTAATATAAATTGAAAACTTTTTGTTTTATTCAAGGGCAGTGATTTTTACATCATTTATCCTTTTGAACCGGCCGGCCAGCATTTTCTCTTTATCTATGGGGATCCTGGCAACCACATAACAATCCAGGTCCACGTTTTTTTCTGTTATATCCAGTTTTTCTTCTTTAATAATGCTGAAAACGTCCTCAGAAACACCGAACTTAAAATCGATCTTATAAAGCCTGGAAAAAGTTTTAATGATAATTTCAGCATTTTGCAGCATATTTATTGTGGCTGATCTGTAAGCTTTTATTAGTCCGCCTTTACCCAGCAGTATACCACCAAAATAACGGACAACAACAACCAGTATATTTGTCAGGTTGCCGGCAAGGAGCTGGCTGTAAATAGGTTTTCCCGCTGTGTTTGAGGGCTCGCCGTCATCATTCATCCTGAAAATATCATTTCCTATTCGGTATGCATAACAATGGTGCCTTGCCCCATGGTGTTTTTTCCTCAGATCATCCAGTATTTCCCTTATTTTATCTTCGGAAGAAACAGGAAAGCCGAATGCCAGAAACTTACTGCCTTTATCTTTATATATCCCTTCTGCTTTATCAGCTAACGTTTTATAAGTAGTAGCAGTCAATTGATTAAACCTGTTCCAT
>CAZBUF010000213.1:0-4579 GCA_964495025.1 uncultured Bacteroidales bacterium
TAAGGTAAATGCGGATATTCACGGGCTCTTCAAATGATGCGATTATAAAGATACTATTATTCAGCCTCAGAAAATTCGCAATATCTGAATTCCGGCCTTGTTAATGACTCTGCGAGTATCTGGCCTGTTTCCAGTATATCATCATCCCCCTCCTCATAATGCCAGTTAATGGATATTTTTTTAATATTATTGTTTGTATCAATATGCTTCAACAGCTCAAAAATCTTTTTTACTGACGCGCTGTTGATATATTCAAGTTTAATATCAAAAACTACATTCTCAATAATGATCCCGTCAATCCATCTGAAAATAGGATTATAAAAAGTGTTTACGTTCACCGGACATGTTTTTCCTTCAAGAATAAAAATCCCTGTTTGCCTGAAATCAATCCGTGGTGTAGTCTTTGTACTGTCAATGAACAAGGAATTCATAGTTAAATTAATTAAATATAAGGCCTGATAAATTAGCCTGACCTTCATTTGTACGTATGAATCCTATGTACCTCGTATATCAGTTGATTAATCATTGAATTATATTGACAAGGAATAATAATTCTTATACTAAATATTTTATACATAAATATTTTTAATTATTATTGTAACTGTTTACAGTTTTTTTATCAGATATAAAAAGAAAGGAGCAAGAATCATGAAATTAATTATTACCGCCTGATTATTATTACACTAATTTCAAATTATTTAGTGTTTATAAACCTGCCTGTTGTTACAAAGGTCGGGAAATGCTCCAAAAAACAATAATTGTCATAATAGCTTGAATATCTGATTAACAGACCTCTGTTAAGAGAAATTGCTTTAACTCATGGCCAGAGAATTATAAACTAAAATTTTAAAAACCACCTTTATATCAATAAAATATCTAAAATGTCAAATCTTTGGAAAGATATAAATGAATCTATCAGGGGAACAGAACAGGATTTTACGCAGGGTAAGATCAGCAGGGCGATTATACTGCTTTCTATTCCAATGGTACTGGAAATGGCCATGGAATCCGTTTTCGCCTTAACTGATATTTTCTTTGTTTCCAGGCTTGGAGAAGAGGCCGTTGCAGCGGTTGGCCTTACCGAATCGATCATGACCATAGTATATGCAATTGGCGGGGGGTTGAGTATTGCTGCAACAAGCCTTGTGGCCCGGCGTATAGGCGAAAAAACACCCGATAAGGCTTCGGTAGCGGCAGCCCAGGCAATAATCATAGGTATTTGCCTGTCTATGTTTTTAGCTGTTCCCGGAATCTTCATGAGTTCCGAAATACTAAAATTGATGGGCTCTGACAGCAGTGTTGTTGAAACCGGTCATTATTATACATCAATTATGCTTGTATCAAACGGCATAATCATATTGTTATTTATCAACAATGCTATTTTCCGTAGTTCAGGCGATGCGGCAATATCCATGAGGATATTATGGTTTGCCAATATCACAAATATTATACTTGATCCGTGTTTTATTTTCGGCCTTGGCCCCTTTCCTGAACTGGGTGTTACAGGTGCTGCTGTGGCAACAACAATAGGCCGCGGACTTGCAGTGTTATACCAGTTTTATCTGCTTAACAAGGGTACAAAAAGAATACAACTCAGGTTCAGCCATATAATCCCAAGGTTAAACATCATGTTTAAGCTTCTCAGGCTTTCAGCCGGCGGGATCGGACAATATATGATTGCCACTGCCAGTTGGGTTGGCCTTTACAGAATAGTATCGGAATTTGGGAAAGAAGCTGTTGCCGGATATACAATTGCAATAAGAATCATTGTTTTTGCCTTACTGCCATCGTGGGGCATGAGCAACGCAGCTGCAACACTCGTAGGACAAAATCTTGGTGCCAAAAAGCCGGAAAGGGCGGAGCGATCTGTATTTATAACAAGTATGGTCAATTTTGTTTTCATGGGTTCAATAAGTGTTATTCTTATTTCATTTCCCCACTTCTTCATCAGATTTTTCAACCAGAATAGCGATGTTGAATTGGTTGCCATAGCCAGCCTGCGAATAATAAGCTATGGTTTTATATTCTATGCTATTGGCATGGTCATTTCACAGGCATTTAACGGGGCAGGCGATACATTTACCCCAACTATACTAAATTTTATTTGCTTCTGGATAGTTGAAATCCCCCTGGCATATTTTCTGTCCATTCATATCGGTCTCTACGAAACAGGTGTTTTCTGGGCCATTGTTATCGCAGAATCATTACTGACCATTTTGGGGATAATAGTATTCAAAAGAGGAAAATGGAAGCTGAGGACAGTTTAGCTCATCATCTTTAAGAAAATATTTATTAAATAACGCAAATAATATTTATTTTTGGAATACAACTGAAAATAATGGAATTGACTGATTCAAACCTTTATTCGTACTTTCTTTTGCCTTTGCTTATCTTTTTGGCACGGATATGTGACGTTACGATTGGTACGTTGCGAATTATCCTCGTTTCGAAAGGCAAGAAGTATATTGCCCCTTTTCTGGGATTTTTCGAAATGATCATCTGGATACTGGCCATTACCCATATTTTTGAAAACCTGAATAACTGGGCTTGTTATATTGGCTATGCCGCCGGATTTGCATCAGGGAATTTTATTGGCATTATTGTTGAGGAAAAAATTGCATTGGGATTTGAACTTATAAGGATCATTACCAGTAAAGATGCGGATGATCTTATTGCCAGCCTTAAAGCAAAAGGCCATGGTATCACTTCTATTCGTGCTCATGGCAGCAAGGGTGATGTAGGTATCATATACTCCGTTATAAAACGCAGTGATCTGAAGAGTTTTATATCTTTTATGAAAAAGCATAATCCAAATGCATTTTATACTATTGAGGATATCCGGTTCGTTAATAAGAATATTTTTGGCCCTGTCAATAAATCTGTAAAGTGGAACAGAATATTTAAATCAAAAAAATAAGCAGGCCTTGTTTTATTGCACTAACTTTGTATATCTGTCAGTATTTTATAGCTAAAAAGTAAAAAAATGAAATCATTTAGTAGAAAGACAAATGTAATAATATTGATCACATTACTTTTTATCGGTTCTGTAACTCTTGTATCATTTACTGATAAAGAGTTTAAGATTGCCAAGAATCTGGATATATTCTTCACTTTATTTCGCGAGGTGAATTTATTTTATGTCGATGATACTGATCCCGAAGAACTGATTGAGGCAGGGATTGAGGGCATGTTAAACTCCCTTGATCCTTATACGACATTCATTCCTGAAACTGAAATGGAAAACTTTAACTTCATTACCACCGGAGAATATGGCGGTATTGGTGCATTGATAAGAAGGGCAGATAAATATGCAGTAATTTCAGAACCCTACAGGGATTTTCCGGCATATAAGGCAGGTTTAAAAGCCGGTGATACAATTATTACCATTGACGGGGCCACTACAAAAGACAAAAAAATAAAGGATATCAGCGAGATGCTGAAAGGAGTTCCCAATACACCGGTAAATCTTGAAATAAAAAGATACGGAGAAAAAGATATCCTGAAAAAAACACTCGTCAGGGAAAAAATAACAATAAAAAATGTCCCGTATTACGGAATAGTTGACAATAACATCGGATATATAAGGCTGTCAAATTTCACCAGGGATGCAGGAAAAGAAGTAAAAGATGCTGTAAATGCACTAAAAAAAGAAAATGCAGGGTCGATCATTCTTGATCTGAGAGGTAATCCCGGGGGATTATTAATTGAATCTGTGAATATTGCCAACTTATTTACCGGTAAAGGACAGGAGATCGTCAGTACCCGTGGAAAGGTACAAAAATGGGATAATGTTTATAAAACAACTCATGCTTCAGTAGATACAATTATTCCTTTAATAATTCTTGTTAACAGAGGATCTGCATCTGCCTCGGAGATCGTGGCAGGTTCGATGCAGGATCTTGACCGGGCAGTGATCATTGGCCAGAGAACATTCGGTAAAGGACTGGTGCAAACCACACGCCCGCTTAGTTATAATACACAGCTAAAGGTTACCACCGCAAAATACTATATCCCCAGCGGCAGGTGCATTCAGGCAGTGGATTATACCCATAGAAACGAGGACGGAAGCGTAGGTTATATCCCTGACTCCCTGATCAATGATTTTTTAACAAAAAACGGGCGTAAGGTTTATGACGGCGGTGGAATTACTCCTGATATCACTGTTGAAACTGAAAGACCAGGGAATATTACTATCAGCCTTTATACTAAAAACCTGTTATTTGATTATGCAACAATTTATGTGGCAGAAAATGAATCCGTTAATTTTAATGACGAATTTGTATTTACTGACCAGGATTATCAGCAATTCCTCAGTTTTCTTGAAAATAAAGACATTGACTATACAACACAAAGTGATCAGAACCTGAAGGAGTTGATTGACATTGCGAAAAAAGAAAAGTATTATGAAAATGCCAGGAATGAATTTAATGCTCTTGAACAAAAGCTTGCACATGATAAGAACAAGGACCTTATTACTTTCAAAGATGAGATAATACATTTGCTGACCGAAGAGATAGCTTCAAGGTATGAATACCAGGAGGGCAGGATAAAAGCATCATTAAAAGAAGACATTCAATTC
>CAZBUF010000214.1:0-4000 GCA_964495025.1 uncultured Bacteroidales bacterium
GAGTTGCTTGACCAGGCTGTTGAATGGTGCACTGATCTGAAGATGTATGTTATTATCGACTGGCATTCTATTGGAAATCTGAAGATGGAAATTTTTCAGAATCCCATGTATAATACCACACAAAAGGAAACCTATGAATTCTGGCGTTCCATAGCAGCGCATTTCAGAGGGCATAACACAGTTGCCTTTTATGAGCTGTTTAATGAACCTACTCTCTTCCGGGGATTACTGGGCAGTATGACATGGAGCGAATGGAAGAAGATCAATGAGGATATAATAGGCCTTATAAGATCATATGATAAGGAGCCCATACCACTGGTAGCCGGTTTTGACTGGGCATACGACCTGAATTTTATACGTTATGATCCTGTTAGGGCCGAAGGCATAGGATATGTAGTGCATCCCTATGCTATGAAACGTAATCCCCCCTGGCTGCCGAAGTGGGAAGAGAATTTCGGATTTGCCGCAAATTTCTACCCGGTTGTGGCAACTGAGTTCGGTTTCCGGCTTGATGAAGGAGATACGGTTGGCAAAGACCACTATGCGAACATTATCGTCAACTACCTTGAAGAAAAGGGTATCAGCTGGGTTGCATGGGTGTTTGATCCCGATTGGTATCCCCGCATGCTTGAATCATGGGATACATACAAACTAACAGGCTGTGGCATCTTTTTCAGGGAAGCGCTGAAGGAGAAACAATAAAAGATGGTTAATAAAGCAGGCATGAAAAATTTTCCGGTTTCCGGATTATTACGTCTACGGCATTTTGCACGTTGCATATTAGTGATATTAATATGTTTTGTATTTATTCAGGGATCGGATAGTGAGGAGCCTGAAAAAACCTTTTGCTTTGTATTTATGACTGATATACACCTGCAGCCGGAACTTAAAGGTGATGAGGGATTTAAAACCGCTATAGCTCAGGTGAATAAACTTAAACCGGATTTTGTAATTACAGGAGGTGACCTTATTAAGGATGCGCTGGAGCAGTCTTTTGAACGTTCGGCTCAGCTGTATGATTTATATGATCAGATATGCAGGGATTTTGAAATGCCGGTTTATAATACAATGGGCAATCATGAAGTTTTTGGATTATATGAGATTAGCGGGGTCAGCCCCGATCATCCGGACTATGGAAAAGAGATGTATAAAAAAAGGCTCGGCAATAACAGAACCTATTATTCATTTGAATATAAAGGATGGCATTTCATTATTACGGATGCCATAGGTTTTACAGCTGACAGGGAATATTTTGGTGAGGTCGATTCCGTTCAGATGGAATGGATCAGGAACGACCTTCAGAAGATTGATGAGGAAACGCCCATAATCATATCCACACATATTCCGTTCCTGTCTGTGTCAGAGCAGGTAGCCTGCGGCGGCACAGCGGCATTATTACCTTACCTTGTTGTAGGAAATTCAAATGAGGTATTATCCTTATTTGATAAATATAATCTGCAACTTGTTCTTCAGGGCCATCTCCATATTGTGGAAGAGATAATATTCAGGGACATCCATTTTATTACAGGCGGTGCAGTATGCGGAGCATGGTGGGAAGGCCCGTATTCAGGCTTCCCTGAAGGATTTGTGGTGGTAAATATTTATGATGACAGCAGTTTTGACTGGCGATATGAAACATACGGCTGGGAAGCTGTCAGAACGGACGAATGATAATATGCTTTGTTGGTTTTATAATCTTATGCAACTACAAAATATGACTGCCGGATATCAGAAAGGATTTATCTGGTGAACTTAACAATTTTTTCGATAAGTAATTCTTTATTAATAGGCTTTGACAGGTAGTCATCACATCCCGCCACCCGGGATTTTTCCTCATCACTGGGAGAGGCAAAAGCAGTCTGGGCAATTACCGGCAGTTCCGGCCTTAATTGTTTAATTTGCCTGGTAGCATCCAGGCCGCCAAGCACAGGCATTTTTATGTCCATCAATACTATGGATATCCGGGGGTTTGATCTGACTTTTTCCACGGCCTTCTTTCCATCAATAACGTGTATGATCTTTGCCCCGGTTATTTTTAATAGTTCCTTCAGATAAAGAAAACTTGTAAGATCATCTTCAGCAATTAAAATGGTGATGTCTTTTTGTGATTTACAGGGATCAATGACTTTGGTCTTTTTTGAGTATTTTGTTATATGTGTTGTTTTATAGGGTAAAGTAAAGTAGAAAACCGAACCACTGCCGGGTTTTGACCTTACACGTATTTTCCCACCCAGCATTTCAACATATGCCCTGGAGATGGATAATCCCAGCCCTGTACCATCATGCAATTTGGCATCTTTTATGTTGGCTTGCCAGAACCGTTCAAAGATTTTATCTTTTAACTCCGCATTGATACCTATACCTGTATCCTTAACATAAAATTCGAGATATTTGTTCTTCTCTCCCCCGGCATTTTCTTTAAGGGAATAACCGAAGTTTATACTGCCTTCATTTGTATACTTGATAGCATTTTTAATAAGATTGGAAATCACCTGGCTAAGCTTGGTCCTGTCAGTGTTGATAATGCTTTTATCATCGGGAAGTCCGTTCTTATATGTAAGGCTTAATCCTTTTTTTCTTGTCTCCTGGTCGAAAAATATATAAAGGCTGTCAATAAGATGGTTTACATTAATATTTTCTTTATTTATTTCTATTTGCCCTGCTTCTATTTTGGAAATATCAATAAGGTCATTAATGATATTAAGCATACGCAGTCCGCTTTGCTGGATCACCTGCAGATATTTTTGTTTTTGTTTACCGGTAAGGCCGGGGGTTTTGAGAAGATCGGCAAAGCCGAGTATGCCATTCATGGGGGTTCTTATCTCGTGGCTCATGTTTGCAAGAAACGCTGTTTTCAGCCTGTCACTTTCTTCTGCTTTTTCCTTTGCTTTTTCAAGTTCTGTATTTATATCCCTGATATGTTTGAGGCTGGTGATAAGCTCATCATTCTGGGCAAGGTATATTTTATTCAAAGATAGATATTCGAGGTTCTGCTTTCTGAGTTTTTCTTCTGACTTCTTGTGATTAGTGATATCCTGGATCATGGCCAGAAAGATAACTGCTTTGCCGCCATCCTCACGTATTGTAGTAACAATAAGGCTTCCCCACAGCACCTTACCATTCTTTTTAACATATTGTTTCTCAAGTTTTATTTGTTTTATTTCTCCGCGTGCCAGGGCTTTGACTTTTTCCGTACTATCATTAACATGGTCAGGATGCGTAATATCAGCAAAAGTCAAAGATTTTAACTCATCGGCTGTATACCCCAGCATACGGCAGAATGCCGGGTTAGCGTTTATAAATTTGAAATCCGGCCCGGCAATTGTGATACCAAACTGCCCTTCTTCAAAGATCTGCCGGAACCGCTCCTCACTCTTTCTCAATTCTTCTTCAACCAGTTTACGATTCGTAATATCACAGTAGTTTACTACTATGGATTTTATACCAGGCTCATCAAGTAAATTTGTGGCAGTAGCATCCGACCACCATACTGTGCCGTCTTTTCTGACAGCACGGAACTGGAAATTCACAGTGCTCCCGGGATTTTTTATAAGACTGGTATAAAGGTCTATTATCCTGGGGAAATCTTCCGGGTAAACGTTTTCAAATCCGCCTTTGCCCATACGTTCTTCTGCTGTATAACCTGACAGTGGCGATACCATAGGACTTTCATATATTATTTTTCCTTCCGCGTTGATTAATGCAATGGCATCAGCACTGTGTTCGATCATAGTACGAAACCTGTTTTCGCTGTCCTGAAGTGCCTTCTCTGATTTCTTACGCTCAGTGATATCCCTGGCAAAGGAAAATGAAATATTTCTTCCTTCATATTCCAGGAAACTGATAGCCACTTCAACAGGAATAAGCGTACCATCCTTTTTCCGGTGAACTGTTTCAATAGTTGATTCACCAATTGAACGGGTCTTCTTTCTATGAACTTTCCACTTCTCACTGTCAAGGGTCGGATCAATATCCCATATATTTAAATTCATAAATTCAT
>CAZBUF010000215.1:0-6591 GCA_964495025.1 uncultured Bacteroidales bacterium
AACAAGCATTGCCAAGACCCGGTTCGTGTCAATATCTATGCAGATGAAATTCAGAGAAAGCTCTGTCCTTATACCAAAAATATTTGGAATTATATCGGGATGATCGTGGAAGATATAGACAATCCTTTGCTTGATGACGGCATATACGAAAGATTATTGTCGAAAACATATTTCATAAGGAAGGTCAGCAACAAAACCATCTCTATTTTCTCTTTAGAAAAAACAATATTGGGTGACATTAGAAGGTTGAAAAATCAATTCTATTCCAGGAGATCCCTGTATTATATTGAGCAAAAGTCAGGCCAGCAGCGGTTAATGTTTATGAAAACCGGTTATAGTCCTGATTAATTTAATTGAATTTTGTATTCTGAAAAATGGACTTTCTTTGATTTATTATGTAATTTGTAAAAAGTTTAAACTGTTAGCATATGTGCCCTGAAAAGCCCGGTATAAAATCACCTGCTTTGTGGGATTCTCCAAATCAGAGTAAATGGTTATCATTTGAGGAGGCACGAAAAATTGCCAGAACATTTAACCTGGAATATAAGGAGGAATGGAACATGCTTATACAAGGTAAGCTTAATAATTCCCTGCCTTTTAAAATTCCTCTCAATCCCGATAAGATATACAAACACACAGGCTGGCGTGGCTGGAGTGACTGGCTAATGGATAAAAAGGACAGGAAACAATACTCATCATTCCGGGAATCAAGGGATTTTGTAAGATGTTTAAAATTAAAAAATATTTCTGACTGGCAGCACTATATAAACCAGAGTAGTCTGATTCATGAAAAATATGATTTAACTATGCCCGTAAAACCTGATCTTGAATATTGCAATAAAGGCTGGAAAGGATGGGAAGACTGGTTAGGAACTGGAATTGCTTTTAAGGATTTTAAAACCACAAGAAAATTCATCAGGAGTTTAAAGCTGAAATCATATAACGAATGGGTAAGTTATTATAAAGGATTATTGAATAAATATAAAAAGCCTGAGACCATTTATGCATTCCCAAACATTGCTTATAAATCAAACGGATGGATAAACTGGGATGATTGGCTGGGTATAGATTTGTTTATCAATGAGAAGAAAAAAGATCAAAACTATTTACCCGCAAATGCATTTGAATGCAGGTGCAAAGGACAAATCCCTGATTGTCTGGTTTGCGATGGTAAAGGTTATTATTTTAAATCATAATATTGAGGGATGCTTTTGAGAATTAAATCTTTGATCCCAGCTTCCTTCTGATTTTGCGTTTTACAGTTCGTGAATTTCTGATACATTCAATCAGTGCCCTGAATTCCTTATTTGTAAGTTTACCTATGATTTCATAATCAACCTCCTCAATAGTATAAACATCTGTAAAAATCTGAAGATTATAAATAGCTATTTGTTCTCCATAAACATAGGTATCCTGCGGAAACGGGAATCCTTCATCTGTAATTACCTTATCCTGTTGAAAACAATAACAATTAAAATTTATGTTATCTACATTTATACAGCCCATAGGCCTTTCTATCGGACAAGCCAGGAATGTACCTTTCAGGCTGGGTTTAGTGCTTATCATCAGCATTAACACTTGCAGAATAAACTAATTGCTTGTTAACCGGATTAATAGTGTCCATTCTATTTTACATATAATTAATATGTGCCGATTAAAATTTTATTGATATTTTAGTTTTCAGAATGAACTGAAAATTATATTATTTATATAAACCGGTAAAAAGCCATGAGATTAATAAAAACCAATTCCCTTCTATTCCCCGTAATATTATTTTTAAGTTATCTAACTGTGTCAGGGGCAAATGACTCTATTAAGCCTGTGACACCTGATCCTTCGCCCGAAGCAGTGAAGCTGCTTCAGTATATTTACAGCATATCAGGAAAACAAACACTTACCGGCCAGCACAGCCAGCCCCTCTTCGGATCAACAAAACTTGCTGCAGTAGAGAAAGTTACGGGATACTATCCGGCAGTATTCGGACAGGATTTTGGTTTTAGTGCTCCCGGGACCTGGGATGGCATTAACTACAGGCAGCAAATAGTTGATGAGGCTATACGCCGCTATTATGAAGGATTTATTATTACTCTTATGTGGCATGCAGTGAGGCCAATTGAAAATGAGCCTGTTGTTTTTGAAGAATCCATCAGGGGTGAACTTACAGATGAGGAATGGAAGGACATGATAACTCCGGGAACTGAGATAAACGAACGCTGGAAATCACAGGTTGACGTAATTGCTTTTTTCCTTAAGCAATTACGTGATGCGGGTGTCCCTGTATTGTGGCGTCCCTACCATGAGATGAACGGCGACTGGTTCTGGTGGGGAATGAAGAAAGGTGATGACGGTTACAGAAAATTATACCGGATGCTCTTTGAAAGACTGGTGAACTTTCACGAACTGAATAACCTTATATGGGTATATAATGCTAATGAAATAAGAGAAGGGGTTGATCCCTATGAAATGTATTATCCGGGGGATGATGTTGTGGATATCCTTGCCACAGATATTTACCGGGGATTTAACACGGCCGGCTATGATAAACTCCTGGACCTTGCCGGAGATAAGCCCATAGCCATAGGTGAGCTGGGGCCTGTGCCAACACCCGGGAATTTCAGGGAGAGGAGCCCCGGTGGACATGGTTTATGAGCTGGAATGACCCGTCATCCAGCTGGAAGCAGTATAATGAGGTTAAATTAATTTACGGGTGTGAGGAAACAATAACCCTGCAGGAATTACCATGGGTAGATATGGCAAAACCCAGAATACACTATCCTGTCTTAAAATAATTTTATTTATTACAATATCTGGTTAACATTTTGTAGTTAAATTTTAGCACACCAATGTAATATCCATTATTAAGTTCACATTTATTAAAGAAAGATAAAAAATATGCATAAAAAATTCCAAATCATACGATTCCTGTCATTTCCATTTTACATGATATTATTAATTGCCATTACAGGATACAGTAATCCGAAAATATCAGGCCGCGGGAAGCTGGCTGAAGAGATGGGGAACTCATTAAAAACAGAATTGCTGGATGCCTGGTATCCTATATCCGTGGATACCGTTTATGGCGGATTTCTTGCAGATTTTTCCTATAACTGGAAACCTAATGGTCTTCAGGATAAAATGCTCGTAACACAAACGAGGCATATATGGACAACCTCCGAAGTAGCAATGTTTTATAATGATGACAACTATCGAAAAATTGCCGGACACGGATATAGGTTCCTGAAAGATAAAATGTGGGATAAGACTTACGGAGGTTTCTTTATGCTGCTTGACCGTCAGGGTAATTCCGTAAACAGGTCTTTCGGGGATAAGAAACTGGCTTATGGCAATTCATTTGCTATTTATTCCCTGGCAACTTATTACAGGATGTCACAGGATACCTCGGCATTGAATCTTGCAGTTAAAACATTTCTCTGGCTTGACAAGCACAGCCGCGATCCATTATATAAAGGGTATTTTAACTTATTGACGCGTGATGGTTCATGGTTATATGAATACGATCTGAAAACAGGCACAGGTACAATTCCTGAAGCACGTTTTAAAGACCAGAACACATCAATTCATTTGCTCGAAGCATTCACAGAGCTTTATAAAGTATGGCCCGATAGTTTGTTACGTGAGCGCCTTAATGAATTGCTTGTTTTAATAAAAGATACAATAGTAAATGAAAAAGCTTCACTTACCCTATTCCTTGAAAGGGATTGGGTACCTGTGTCTTTTCGTGATTCGTCCGCTGCAGTCAGAGAAGCTAACTACTATCTTGATCATATTTCCTTTGGCCATGACGTTGAGATCGCTTACCTTATGCTGAAAGCCTCACATGTTATGGGCATTGAAGATGATACAGGAACACTGGCACTGGCAAAAAAAATGGTCGATCATTCCCTTGCCAAAGGATTTGACAATGAGAAGGGTGGGTTCTATTACCAGGGATATTATTTTAATGACTACGATACGATAACTATAATCAGTGATATTAAAACATGGTGGGTGCAGGCTGAAGGATTGAATTCCCTGCTGCTAATGGCAGAATTATTTCCCGGGGAAACAATGTATTATGATGCCTTTCTGAAACAATGGGCATATATTGACAGGTATATGATCGATCACAGGCATGGCGGATGGTATGAAGAGGGACTGGATAAAAGTCCGGGACAAACAGCGACAGCCAAAGCATTTGACTGGAAGATAAACTATCATAATGCAAGGGCACTTATGAATTGCGTTAAAATGCTGAGATCAGAACACGAACTTACTGCCAGATAATTACAATCAAAAAAGATACAGAATAGATCCGGGAGCTGCCGGATTCTATTTTGCTTCAACTGATAAGGATAAAATATCAGAATTAACAGTCCAGTTTTTCCTGGAAATACCGGAGATCATCTTTATTAATTCTTCAGGGGTGTAGCCCGCATTAATTGATGACTTCCAGTATTTTGCCATTTTCCCTGCCATTAAGGGGCCAAGTATATTAACTATACATTTGCCAAAAATCCCTATATCCCTTCTGTGGTCTTCAATATACAATTTGCCATCCTGCTTAAGGACCCTGGAGATTTCCCTGAATCCTTTTTCAGGATCATTCCAGTGATGCAACGATTCGCGGGATATTACCAAATCGTATTTGCCATCAGGAATACCTTTCATGTTTTCAACCACACCCTGAATATAATTTGCCCTTCCTGTTACTCCCTCATCCCTGGCATTACTGTTTGCCACACGGATCATATCCGGTGAGGCTTCAATGGCATCAAGCTTAATGTCGTCCAGTTCCTTGAGCAGAAAAATACCTGCCCAGCCGGGACCGGGGCCAATTTCCAGCACTCTTGCATTTTTCACGGGATTAATAACATCTTTAACATGCAAAGCATATTTTTTATAATGGCTACCAAGCTTCTTTTTCATTGTCTGGCTGTATTGCTCCATCGACATTTCGTTACTGTCCTCAATGGCTCCTCCTTCAGGAATACGTGGTTTTACTTTTTTCATAGAATTTGGTTTTATGTTATTATATTTTATTTTAAGCAGGTGTTAGTTCTATTTAAGTTCATTAAAAAAAAATAATTTCTTAAAGACCAATCCAAAGATTAAAATTATACCAAGAAAAACAATTATTACCGGAGAGCAGGGCATATCCATTTTCCATGAAACATATAAACCGGCTAAGGATACACATACACAAACAAGCCATCCGATCAATATTTTCTTCCACCACCCTTCTGCAAATAATGTTGATATGGAAGCAGGTATTATTAAAAAGGCAAAAACTGTTAAAATACCTGCAATACTTACTGCTTCAATGATTACAATTCCAAAAGTGAAGTAAAACAGGAAGTCCCATAATTGAGGATTTGTTGTACTATTTTTTTTATCCTGATGAGAATCGGTTAAGGATAAAAACTTCTTCCTGAAAATAATGTGAAATGCACCTACCAGAAATACAACAATTAACAGCTGCGTTACTTTATGCCACGAAACCCATAAAATGGATCCTATTAACATATCATGTACATGAACATCACCACCGGCGCCCTTGTCCAGTATTATTACCGTACCCGTTGT
Source organism: uncultured Bacteroidales bacterium (assembly GCA_964495025.1). Classification (GTDB taxonomy): domain Bacteria; phylum Bacteroidota; class Bacteroidia; order Bacteroidales; family UBA10428. The sequence goes on from CAZBUF010000215.1 coordinate 5,584, forward strand.
AGCTACTGCATATGATATTCCAATAACAGCTTCCAGCGGGATGCTGATTTTTTTGTTTTTCAGGAAAGTAAACATTAAGGCAGCAAGGGTTATAAATCCCAGTGAGAATAGATAAGTAAATGCATTATTATGATCATGCTCGTGTGCTGCTTCAGGATGTGATAAAGTAAATACCACCATTGCTACTGCACTGCCCAGGGCTGCTATTTGTGCAAGTGCGATGTCAATAAATATGATTTCACGTTTAATTACATGAATTCCGAAATACACATTTATTATGATGAGCAATAAGCAGGCAATAAAGGGTAAAAATAAGAAATCAATTGCTATCATAGTGTTTTAATATTGAGTTATTAAGTATTTAAAATGTAAATGTTATATCCATCTTCTTACCTTTTTTTTATACTCAAGGTATTTACTGCCAAATATATTTTCCAGTTCCTTTTCCTCGTAAGGAATAAACATAAAGTGCATACTGAGGTAAAATATAACCGGAGTTACAAAGGCTGTCAGGTTATTCAGTGTAAGGGCCATGCCGGCTAAAATTAATATTCCACCAACGTACATAGGATTACGGGAATATTTGTAAATACTACCCTGAACAAGGTAAGTGGAAGGTTCAAACGATTCGGGAGTATTATGATTTTTAAATAAATACCATGGGTGAATTACAAGATAAATACCGGCGATAATAACAATTATCCCTGACATATTATAAGGGAAAGTCATGATCTTATATTCAGGGAATATGATCCGCAGAACAACACAAAGTATTAAGCAGGCATAAAAGTAATTTGGTGGAATGGATACTATTTTTTTCATATCACTGGTTATTTTGCTTAAACTCTTTAAGGTTCTTATTTGCAAACTGTGCATTTATACGCAAAAACGAAAGAGCAAATACCAGTATTCCAAGTAAGCATACTATAGCAGGTCCATTAGAAATATTATAAGAATAGGATATATATAATCCGGCTATTGAACCTGCAGCACCAATAACCCAGCTCC
>CAZBUF010000216.1:0-5285 GCA_964495025.1 uncultured Bacteroidales bacterium
ACATCAGCCGGCGTTCCTGAAAAATGAATTAAGTTATGAATTCTTTGAAATTAACAAGTACAGCAAAAAAGCAAAGACTTTTGATATTGTTGAGGAAGATGAGAATTATAATAAATTCTGGTCGACACTTGTTGACCTGGCATATGATATTTTTAATTCTTTAAATATTCTGATGCCGACAGGCTCTGCTGTTAAAAGAAAAGAAGAACAACACTGCATATATCTTGCCGAGACATCAATTGATCAAAGGGATAACAGGGATATCTTAAGAAGGGAATTGCAGCATCTGGGATACAGGATCCTTCCACCTTTGCAGTTGCCCAATGATGGCAATGAATTACCATCTGTAATCCAGGGGTATCTTGAAAAATCAGTTTTATCTGTTCACCTTATGGGTGCATATTACGGCGATTATATAAAAAATTCCAAATACTCATTAATAGATATTCAAAATCAGGTTGCAAAAGAATTTATTGAAAAACATGAAAAGCCCGACAGCCTGGTCAGGATGTTATGGATTCCAAACGACCTTAAACCTACGGACCAAAGACAATCTTTATATATTAAAAGGCTGATAAGAGATGATGTGAGAGACAATACAGAAATAATAGAGGCCCCGCTTGAGGTTTTTAAATCAATTCTGATCAAAAAGCTTGGCGAATTAAATAACCCGGCTAAAATCAGTGATAAAAATGTATTAAAAGTATACCTCATTTATGATCAGGGCAAAAGGGAAAAGCTTGACAGCCTGATAAAGGAATTAAGCAAAGTAAAATGTACCATCATTGAAACTGATAATAATACCAACAAAGATAAAATTGTGACAACTCATATAAAAAACCTTATTGATGCTGATGCAGTAATAATTTATCAGGGAGACAGCAGGGAAGAATGGCTGGACAGTAAAATAAGAGATCTTGTAAAAGCGCCGGGTTATGGAAAATCAGATGCTTTCAAAACATTGGGAATTATTGCAAAAAGTAATCCTGATAAAAAAATCATGGATTTTCTATCACATACAAAGATCATTCTTGAAAAAGATATTAGTCCCTCTTTTATTAAGAACTTTTTAGATACTTTAAAGTAATATAATGGCAGATAACAATAAAACAGAGGATAATAGAACAGCTTTAAATAATAAAAACCCTTTCCCCGGCTTACGGCCGTTTAGTCCTGAAGAAAGTCATCTTTTCTTCGGAAGGGAGGGTCAGAGTGAGATTATTCTTGAGTATTTGGCAAAAAACAGATTTGCTGCCGTTACGGGAGCTTCGGGAAGCGGCAAGTCATCAATTATTTATTGCGGATTGATACCTATGTTATATGGAGGATTTATTGCAGAAGCCGGTTCAAAATGGAGAATAATCACCACACGTCCGGGAAACAGCCCGGTAGAAAATCTGTCAGCCAATCTTTCTGTTTGTGAGAATACTCAGAAATACAGTGAGGACGGGCATATTAAGAAGCAAATATTATATACTGTATTAAGAAGGAGTTCTTTCGGACTGGTTGATGCCATTAAACAAATGAAAATTCCCAGGGGTGAAAATATACTTATCATAATTGATCAGTTTGAGGAATTATTCAGGTATAAAGAAAGCCGGAAAGACAGTACTACACTTAATGAAACCGAAGCATTTATCAAATTACTTATAAATGCTGTAAATCAGAGAGAATTTCCAATATATGTGGTTCTGACAATGAGGTCTGATTTCATTGGTGAATGTTCGCAGTTTCAGGAATTTACCGGTTTGATTAATGAAAGCAATTTCCTTATACCGCAGATGTCGCGTGAAGACTTCAGGGAAGCAGTTGTAGGTCCCATATCTGTTGGGGGGGCTACTATTGATGCGCCACTGCTGCAGCATATACTTAATACTATAGAGGACAAAACTGATCAGCTGCCGGTTCTTCAGCACGCCATGATGAGAACATGGGATTACTGGACACAGTACAATGAACCCTCTACTCCTATTAAGCTTCGCGACTATGAAGCTGCAGGAAAGATGGAAAATGCCTTGTCGCGGCATGCTAACGAAGCTTTTGAAGAGCTTACTGATGAAGGTAAAGAAATTTGCAGGAGCTTATTCAGATGCCTCACCGAACAGGGACCTGACAAAAAGGGGATAAGGCATCCGGCGAGTATCAGATATATATCAGAAATTGTTCAGGTCGGCGAGCAGAAAGTAACAGAGGTTATTGAAAAATTCAGGGCCAGGGGAAGATCATTTTTAACGCCCGGTGAAAATTTATCTCTGGACGGTGATACTGTTATCGATATTTCTCATGAAAGTCTGATGAGGATATGGGACAAGCTGAAAGTGTGGGTTGAAGAAGAATCATCTTCAGTACAAATGTATTTACGACTGGCAGAAGCATCATCACTGTATCAGCTGGGAAAAACAGGCTTATGGCGTCCGCCTGATCTTCATCTTGCGCTAAACTGGGCAAAAACTCAGAGGCCCACCCTGGCATGGGCAAAAAGGTACAATCCCGCATTTGAGAAAGTAATGGTTTTTCTTAATGCCAGTGAGAAGAAATTCATACAGGAAGAACAGAATAAGGTAAGGCTGCAAAGAAGAGCAATAAACAGGACAAGAAGATTTGCGGTCATTATGGGACTTGTAGCAATCTTTGTTGTCGGGATGTTGTTTATTGTCTATAATTCACTGGTGGATAATAAAAGGCTTAATGATGATCTGGCATATAAAAACAGGGACCTGGAAAGAATTACAGAAGAAAATGTGAAGTTGCGCGAACTTGCTGAGCAGAGAGCTGATAAGGAGACCGTTGAAAGAGTGTTTGCACAGATTGCCGCAGATTCAGCAAGAATTCAAAGGCTGCAGGCTGAAAAAGAAGCCCTGCAGGCATATGAAACAGTATCTGAGGTTACACTCCACAGCCAGGAACTTGAAAAGACCACTGAGATAGCTGAATATGAAAAGCAGATAGCTATTAAAACTGCCCAGGAAGAAAGAGTGGAACGTACAGAAGCTGAAAAAGCAAAAGAACAGGAATACCGCAGGAGAATGCTCACAACTGCACAATCAATGGCCTCAAAATCTCTTACAACCAGTGATAATAATCTTAAGGCCCTCCTTGCATACCAGTCTTTTAAGTTTAACAAGGACTATGCAGGCCCGGCAAATAACCCTGATATTTATGCATCCCTGTATGATGCACTTACTACCCTGAACGGGAAAGGCTATAACAGTCTGAAAGGCCACGATGGCGCCGTAAATGCTATTGTATTCGTACCTAACTCCGAAATATTTTACAGTTCAGGCGGAGATGGTAAAATTGTAAGATGGGACCTGAATTCCGGTTCCAAAACAGGACGAATTCTCATCGACAACAATTTCATTAACAGAAGTCTGGCTATCAGTAATAATGGCAGATGGCTTGCATGCGGAACAACAACCTCAGGGATACAGCTGTTTAACCTTAATCAGCCAAATACTCAGCCGGATATGCTGGAAGGGCACGGTGGCTGGGTTGAATCGTTAGCTTTCACCACAGACAATAACGGATTGTATTCAGCCAGCACAGATAAAACAATAATATTCTGGGATCTTATATCGGGAACAAATAAGGAATTTTATAAATATACTGATAAGATCAGCAGTATCAGCATTTCTTCCCAGGGAAATATGCTTGCAGGAGGATCAGCTGATGGCAAGATATTCCTGTGGAACCTTACCTCCGGTAAATCATCCGTCATTTATAACTCCCCGGGGTCTTTCATTACTGTCGTGAAATTTGATAATAGCGGAACAAAAATTGCCGTTGGTGACAAAAAGGGGAAACTTTCAATAATTAATCTGAGAACAAATAAAGTATCAAACATTAATGCGCATGCTGCCAGGATCCCCGATGTTCAGTTCAGCCCTGATAACTCATTGCTTGCAACAGCAAGTTATGACGGCACAATTAAAATATGGAACGTAAATAATCCCGGTTTAAGGCCTGTTGAAATCAGAGCACACGAAGCCTGGGCACTGACACTCGCCTTCAGCAAAGATGGAAAATACCTTATTTCAGGAGATAATACGGAAAATATATTCATATGGGCATCAAAAATTGATTTCATGGCAGAACAAATCTGCTCAAAGATCAGTAGAAATATGACAAAAAATGAATGGGAAAACTATGTTGGTTTTGATATTGGATATCAGAAAACTTGTTCAAACAAATAAATCATCAATGATAAACTATCTTAAATATATCAGTATACTTATTTTTGCTTTTTTTCATATCTGTCTTACCGCTCAGGATGATTGTCTGAAATCTTTTCAAAGAGCCAGGAAGTTATACGATCAGGGTATGATAAATGAAATACCTGAAATTCTTGCCCCCTGCATTGAAAGCGGATTCACAAGGGCTCAGAAAATCGAGGCATACAAACTTATTATACTTGCTTATCTTTTTGATGATGCTCAGTATGAAGCAGAAAAGACCATGCTGGAGTTTTTGAAAAAATATCCTGAATATGAAATAATGCCTAACGACCCCGTGGAATTCGTATACCTCTTTGAATCATACAAAACAAAAGCAATTATTTCCATGGGTCTCACATTTGGCCCGAACCTCTCTAATGCGAGAATTATTGAACCATATGTTGCAGGAGACATAACAAAAACCTCATCTGCAAACTCTACCGGTGCAGGATTCCAGATAGGATTTAACTTCAATAGATATTTATCCAACCAGATATTCGTGGATATGGGAGTGAGCTACATGAAAAGCCAGTATTCATTTACAGATGACATAAAACACAGCTATAAGGGTGATGAACAACAATTTTCCAACACCTTTAATGAAAATATATCAAGACTTAATATTCCCCTGACCGTCGCCTTTGAGATATATAAACCACGGTATGTCGACTGGTACCTGTCAGGAGGATTAAGTTATGCCAGCATTTCCAAAGTTACAGGAATACCCGGGAAAACAACAGGTGAGGATATGACTGCCGAAACAGGTGCTGATATTACTATTACCGATTTCCGGGAAAAAATACTTTATTCAGGTATCCTTGGAACAGGAATAAAATATAAAGTGCCCAGGGGATTTCTGATCTGCGATATCCGTTATTATATAGGCCTGAATAATATAATTAACCCTGAGAACAGGTACCGGATTGATAACCTGTGGTCAGTGTACTATTATGTTGATGATGACTATTCGTTGAACAGTTTCACTGTATCAGTCGGTTATTATTTCTCATTTTATCAGCCTAAAAAACAAAATTAGAGTAATATTGAAAAGTAAAGTCAAAAAGAGATGAG
>CAZBUF010000217.1:0-26587 GCA_964495025.1 uncultured Bacteroidales bacterium
TTTTACCTTTATCACATTGTGACTGCTGATCGTCTCCTTCTTTGCTTTGTTTCCACAGGAGACAATAATTAATAAAAGCAAAGGACCAAATAAATATTTCGATTTCATGTTAAAGGTTTTTTAAATGTATTAACCATAAATAAGTAAATATCCTGCAAACCCATTATCAATAACTTTTGTTAAAATCATACAACCCCGTTACCCTTTCGTATTCGGAATATTTTATCAAATAATAATAATTTGCTATGATAAGTTCTTTTTCCGTATTAGTCATATTTGTTCTTGCATCAATATATTCAATAAGACTGGCCTGCCCCCCGGAATATTTCCTGTCTATTATCTTAAAAGCTTTTTTTGAGCTCTCCAGCTGCTTGCGGATGGAGACAATTTCCTTTTCAGCAGCTTCAAGAGAATAAAATGCATTCGTTACTTCCAGCTGAATCAGTAATTTCAGTTCTTCATACTGCTTATCAATTATTTCCCGTTCGATCTTTGCCTGCTGTATCCTGGCATCGTTCTGAAAACCTTTGAACAGGTCCCAGCGAAATACCAGCGAAGCAAAAACAAAATCGTCATCTGAAGAAAAACTGTATTTCTCGCCCTGAAATCCATAATCAACCGCCCCGAATAGTGTAGGCAGTTTGTCGGACGCATTTATCTTATAGCTGTTTTCCGCAACATTCTTATAGCTTCTTAACCTTGCCAGTTCATTCCTGTTGTTTACAGCATTCATATTTGCCTCTTTAAAAGAATGCAAAGGCTTTGTAACCGCAAGGGCCGTATCAATTATTATCCCGGTATCATATTCCCTGTTAAGCAGAAAATTAAAATAAGAAGCTGCCAGCAACTGTTGTTTTGTTGTTTCTGCTTTCTGCTGGTCTATCTTACATAGCTCTGCCTCAGATCTGAAAACATGATCGATTGTGACTTTGTCATTCTCATAAAGGCTCTTGCTGACCCTTGCATTCTCATCCAATAATTTCCTTGTATTATCAATCAAAAGGTTTACCTGTAATGACTTAAGATAATTATAATAGGCCGTTTTTATTTCTGCTACCAGATGCCGTTTATAAGTCTCGGCGTCAGCCTTTTCTGCCTGTACAAGATGGTTTTTTATTTTATTGTTATAATAAATCTGCGGATTAAATAAGGGCTGTATTAAACTTAGCTTGGTCTCTTGTTCTTCAGGCCTGTAAAATTGAAATTCCTGGGATGTTAATTCTGAATAATCAATTGTACTTCCTGAAACCTGTTCATTAAGACCGTTCAGATTGTCAACCAGGGGAGCAAACATGTCTCCCACGGGAATTATCCGGCCACCTGCAGCTACAGTATAGCGCGCATTGATACTGACATGGGGCAGGAAAAGTCCTTTTGCTTCCCTTAATGCCTGAATGCTTTTATCATAGGAAGCCAGCTTTTGTTTTAAGGCAAGATTATTCTCCAGTCCTGTTTCTATATAGGTATCCAACACGGATTCCTGTCCTGAACATATTAACGCAGGACTCAAAAAACACAGAATACAAATGTATGTTTTACGCATTTTCCTGACCTTTTATTCCGTTTTTCAATATCTCAAAGTGAGCAAATAATAAATTTTCTGCCGTTATCTTATCTTTCAGTATATCACACTTTTTGGTGCTCGCCATCTGCAATACGCCTGTTGTTTGTGACCATAGTAAATGGCCCATTATTTCTGCGGAAATATCCGATCTCACGGATTTTTCCTTTTGTCCCTCACCTATAACTCCGATAAGAAGCAGCAAGGGACATTTATTTTCATCGGCCAGGATACAGCTGTGACAATCTGTAGGATGAAATTCCTTAGCTTCGAAATGAAGCATGGATTTAAAATAATCGGAGTGTTTCTGAGCAAATTCTACATAAGCTTTACCTATATCAAGTAAATTCTCATACGCACTTTTGCTTTTTGATACTGCTTTTTTAAACATCTCAAAAAGAATTAACAATGCTCTCAGGCAAATCGCAAAATGAAGGTCCTCCTTGTTCTTAAAATACAAATAAAGAGTTGCTTTACTTAATTCCGCTTCTTCAGCAACATCATCCATTGTAGCATTTTCAAAGCCCTGTTTAAAAAAAATTTTTTCCGCAGCATCGATAATGTCATTATGCCGCTGTTCCTTTTCCCGTTCTTTTCTCTCAGTTATTCCCATATTATACTATATATTATTATATAACTAATAGTCAGTAAATATACATTAATTTATTTTATATACTATATTATATTCATATTTTTAAAATTTATTAGTTATTGAGCGGTTATAAGCATCCTTTCAAAAAAAAATGTGTATAAATATAGGTTGTATTTACACACCGGCTGCACTAACTCATCAGAGTAACTTATAATATGACTTACAGGGGATTTGCCTCTATGTTTTGCAGGCAGAAATCCGGCAGGCCGGAATTATTCATACTTCAGACATCCTGCAGGATTTCCTGAAGCTGCTTTATATGACTGCCGGATCACAGTTATAAATGCAACAAAGTATACAATGATCAGAGCCCCGGCGAAGAACATCCAGCTGATATTAATTCTGTGAGCATAATTATTCAGCCAGCGATTCATAAGATACCATGCCAGAGGTATGGCAATAATTGAGGATACTGCAATAATAAATACAAGGTCCTTCAGAAGCCAGCCAATAATATTCATTCTTGTTGCTCCGTTGGTTTTGCGGATTCCTATTTCTTTGGTCTTCGACTGGAAAGTAACTCCCGTAACCCCAAACAGACCAAGGCAGGAAAGAATAATTGCTATTATCCCGAGTGCCAGGCTTAACTTTTTAAATTGCAGTTCATTTGCGTAAATACCTTTGTACATATCTTCCACAAATTCATATTCAAAGGGGAAACCCGGGAAAATATCATGCCATTTATCAATGATAATATGAAGCGCATCCTCTGCATGAAGTGAATCATAGGTTATCTGTATACTGCCGAGCCAGAATGATTTCTGAAAGAAAACATAAGGTTTGATCTCCTCTTTCATAGATGACATCTGAAAATCTTCAACCACTCCAACAATACTGCCTCCTTTAAACAGGTTTTCACCGTTCATAAAGAAAATAAGTGAAAAGGGCCTGCCCACAGCCTCTTCCGGTTTCCATCCCAAATGATCCAATGCTTTCCTGTTAAGAATGTAATATTCCCTCAATGAGTCATTTCCATTGTAAGGAGGAAAATCCGAACCCTCAATGATCTTAATGTTGTAAAATGAGAAGAAATTGTCGTCAACAGGATATACATATAATACTTTTGCTTTCATTTCGGTTGTCATGTCTGTTGTTTCGAAGGGCATTGCATCCATGACATCGTCTGCCGGATCTTCAAAGCTGCTGGTAACATCCGTAATTATGGGACTTGACAGGAGCGCCGATTTGAAAACCTGGTAATTATTGATCACCTGCACAGGTATCTGCTTCAGGCATATCACCTTTCCCTGCTGACCTCTCAGTCTGCTGCCCATAAAATAACTGATCTGCCTGTTTACAACAATGACGGTTATTATAAGTACTATTGCTGCAACATACTGGCCTGAAACAAGCATTTTCGTTAAACCTGCTTTCCTGCCCGGTTTTTTTAAAGGATTCCATGACCAGTCTTTGCCAAATGACCCTGGTAATCCGGCTTTCAGTAATGATTTTAATAAAAACCAGGGATAAACTCCCGCCAGGGCTACAAGTATTATTATTAACGGTAATGCTAGAATAACAGTTGACGCTATAAATGAACTTCCGGCCTCTGCCGTCTTACTCATTAAGGTGTTGAAAGAATGGATGAATGACTCGAATAATATAACTGCAAGGAAAGCTGAAACAATCCCGTGAATTAACGATTCGATAAACTGAAATGTAAAAATATTTCTGCTTTTTGCTCCTGTATACTTCATTACCTGTATGGACCTGTAATTTTTGAGCAGGCTCAGATACTGCAGGTTTATGAAATTAAAAACAGCCACAAACAGGACAAATAAGGCAAGCCCGGCAAAAAGATATATATTATTCATGCTGCCGTTCTTCTCCATCTCCCTTGCTTTTTGTGAAAAAAGATGAATATCAGTGATTTTCTGCAAGTGAGGAGTCAGCTTTTTCAACTCCGTTTCACTCACATACAATCCTGCAAATTCGTTAAATTTTGACAAAATATCCTCCGGTCTGGTATTTGATCCCAGTAACAGGTAATAGTATGCCCAGCCTGTCCATTCAGCGGGATTTTCATATGTTGTCAGAATATCAAAATGAAAATGAGAGTTCTCCGGCAGATCCTCCACAACACCTGCAACAGTATATTCCTTTTTTTCAACGCATCTTGTACAATAAAGCAGAACCGTTTCACCAACAGGATCATTGTTGCCAAAGTATTTTTTTGCTGCACTTTCACTTAATATAAGGGTGAAAGGTTCCTTTAAAGCATTCTCATGAGTGCCCTTTAAAAAATCCGGTAAAAAAAATTTAAGAAATGCAGTATCAGTTCTTAAGATATTGGTCCTGAATACTTTTTCCCCTGACTTTATTATCTCGCCCGGCCGGTGAGAAAATCTTGTAACCTCTTCAATGCCGGGAATATGCTGTTTAATGTTTATAAGCCAGTCGCACCAGGCCCTTGCAAAATGAGTATGATATCCCGCATCCTGATTATTAACTTCAAGAGTAAGCCTGTATATCCTGTCAGCTTTATTATGAAACGAATCATAACTCAGTTCATCCCTTATCCAGATAATAATAAATAATGTGCACGCAATTCCCAGTCCAAGGCAGAAAGTGCTTATTAATCTATATACCGGTTCTTTAACAAACCTGCGTAATATGATCTTCAGATAACTCAATATCATTATTCAATATTTTACGTTTTATACTCTTTAACGGGTGCCGTTAAATCTTAATATACCGCAATACCATAAAAGAATATTTCCCTGTTCACTCATCCCCTCATTATTATTTTCATGTGCCTACTCATACCTCAGTGCCTCAACCGGATTTCCTGATGCTGCCCTGTATGACTGCCAGCTTACCGTAAGCAGGGCAACCATAAAAGCGATAACTCCTGCCATGGCAAATATCCACCAGCTCATGCCCGTTCTGTACGCGAAGTTCTGCAACCATTTATTCATAATAATATATGCAACAGGACAGGCAATAACAAATGCTATTAATAATAAATGTGTGAAGTCTTTTGATAACATAACCAATATTTCTTCCGTTTTGGCGCCATTTGCTTTTCTCACTCCTATCTCCCTGGTACGCCGCTCAGCATTAAAAGAAGTCAGGGCAAACAGTCCCAGGCAAGCTATAAAAACAGCCAGAAGAGAAAATGAACCTATTACCCTGTTCAATTGCTTCTCTTTCTTATACAATAATTCCAGTGACTGATCCAGGAACTCGATCTCAAAGGGGAAATCCGGACAAATTTCCTTCCATACTTTTTCAATATCTTCTATTGATTGATTAATGTTCTTAGGTGCAATTCTTACATTTATTAATCTGAAACCATAGCTTAAAAGGTCCCAGTTGAAAACGACTGTTTCTATTTCTCTGTGTAAAGAGCGATGATGAAAGTCCTTAACAACACCTATAACAATACCTTCAGTACCATTCCCTGTATTGGACAAGTATCTGCCTACGGGATTTTTTAATTTATATTTACTGACTGCCGATTCATTAATAATATATGTGGAACGTTGGTCAGTCTGTTTGTCACTGTCAAAATTCCTTCCCATGGTCAATTCCAAACCCATGGTTTGGATATAATCCGGATCCACAGAGTTCATCTGAAACGAATTATTTTGCATATCATGGTCTATTTTAACGCAGCACCAGCCCGGCCATTCCACACCAGGCCTTGTATATGAAAATGATACTGCCTTAATGGTAGTTAGCTTTAACAATTCCGATTTAAAAAAATCCATTTTTTTAGCGATATCAATATTATTGCGCAGCAGCACCATATGATCCTTTTTAAATCCCAAATCTCTTGATTGAATAAATGACAACTGTTTATAGATTAGAATTGTCCCTGCGATCAGTACCATTGAGATGACAAACTGGCAAAAGGTTAACATTTTTCTTAATAGTACGGGAAAGGCCCTGTTATGAATACTTCCTTTTATCAGTGGAACCGGCGTTTGTAAATTCATATATAAGGCAGGATACAAACCGGATAACACTCCCAGGATAATTGAGCCGCATATCAGAATAACCAGCCGTTTAACAGTATAAAATACTTTTAAGGATAATTTCACTGAAAGCAGGTTATTTAAAAAGGGGCTCATTGATTCAGCAATGATCAGGCCTAAAAAAAGGGCGATCAGGGCAATAAAAACAGATTCGAACAGAAATTGTGCAACTATGATATTTTTATATGAACCTATTACCTTTTTAACACCAACTTCTTTTGCACGAATGGATGCCCGGGCAGTAGCAAGGTTGATATAGTTAAAAACCGAAATAACCAGGATCAATACGGCAACTGTAATAAAAAGATTAAGCGCAGTTTTATCACCATGTATAGTCACTCTTTCACCATCAATACCTCTTGTAAAATAAATATCGTTTAAGCTGCGCAGTCTGAAAGGATCATCATGATAACCGAACTCTTCAAGCTTTTTATTAATAATTTCCGTATACTTTTTCCTGCTGTGATTTTCAGGAAGCAAAACATATGTAGGAAATTGCCAGCTGTCATATTGCCTGAGAAATTCATCGCCCGTAGTAATAAGAGAAGCTACAGCACGAAAAGGCATATGAAAATACTCAACATCTTTAATAACACCGGTTACGGTCAGTAAAAAACTATTTTCACATAGAATTGTCTGGCCCAGTGGATTTTCCCGGCCAAACAGCTTTTTTGATTCACTCTCCGTCAGTACAACGCTCAAAGGAGCGCTGATAGCCGTTTGTGGATCACCCATGATAAATTCAAAATCAAAAATATCAAAAAAGGCCGAATCAGCCCATATAAAATTCTTTATGGTAATTTTGTTTTCCCCTCTTTTACAGACAAGGTCTGCCGGGTAATATACGCGGGTGGCTTTCTCAACTTCCGGGGTATGACCAATCATCGCATAACCTACCAGGCTTGGCATACTGCCCGTATTCCATCTTTCCAGACGATATATCCTGTCTTTCTTTTCAACATGCTGATCATACCTGTATTCATTTTCAGTATAATTATAAATAAGCAGAACCATTGCAATACCAATAGCCAATCCGGTAATATTTATTAAAGTAATTACTTTATTATTGGTAATATTTCTTAATGTAATTATTAAAATGTGCCTGAACATGAAGCTAAAATTATAATGTTAAATTAAATCCCTGTATGATATATCTTATTATTCATATCTTAACGCTTCAACCGGATTTCTTGATGCAGCCCTGTATGAGTGCCAGCTTACAGTAAGCAGGGCAATTACACTGGCAATAACTCCTGCCAGTACAAATACCCACCAACTCATATCAGTACGGTATGCATAGTTTTGCAGCCATTTATTCATTGTAAAATATGCCACCGGAAAAGATATAATTATTGATATTGCAATCCACACAGAAAATCTTTTAATATAATGCAACATAACACTGAATATGTTTGCTCCATTGACCTTGCGTATGCCTATTTCCTTTGTACTGCGATTTATAATAAATGATGAAAGTCCGAATAATCCAAGGCAGGATATTAATATTGAGAAGAATGCAAAATAGCTGAAAATCTTTTTTCTTTGTTTCTCTCCCCAGTATAATGAATTATAATCATCATCAAGAAAATTATATTCAAAAGGATATGCTGAATTAAACCTGTTATGAAGATTTTCAATAAATTTAACAGTATTATTTATGTTCTTTGATATGACTTTTATAAATATATAGCTGAAATTACCGGGATCGATATGTAATGCTATAGGTTCTACATTATTATAAATAGGCTTAAAATTATAATCTTCAACAATACCAACAACTTTAACCTTATAATCCCAAACAGTAAGTATTTCTCCTATAAGTGGTTCAATTCCTATTATATCTGCAAATGTTTTATTAATAACTATACTGGTTGTATCCTCATAAATTCTTTTTGGGAAGAAACTGCCTTTATATATTTTAATGTTAAAAGTACTGGCATAATCATAACCTACTGATGAATTCGTAACCAGAGGATCTGTGTCGGCAGACTTTCCCGGCCAGTCCCATCCTCCACTGTTTGAATAAACTGCCATCGGTTTATGCCCGGAAAATGTAACATTCAGTATATTTTTATTTTGTAATAATTCCGTCTTAAAAATTTTGTATTTATTATTCATGTCTCCCCTGAAAGGTATGCATACAATATTTTCTTTATCAATACCAAGCTCCCTGTTTTGGATAAATATCAGTTGTTTGTTTATAATAATAGTATTAATTATAAGAATGATGGAGATACTGAATTGAAGTATTACCAATATCTCTCTAAATACTGCTTTTTTCTTCCCGAAATATATATCACCTTTAATAACCTTTGCTGCGGTGGGAGAAGAAATATACAAAGCCGGGTATGTGCCTGCAAGAAAGACTGTAACTGCAGTTATAGATATTATTCCCAGTATGAGCTTTAAATTATTTAATTGCATAGCAAGTACTTTGCCCGTTAGTTCATTGAAAAGAGGTAATAATGTTTCTGTTATTATAAAAGCTAAAAAAAGTGAAATAGAAACCAGGATAAAGACTTCAATATAATATTGTATGATTAATCTTTTTTTTGTGGCACCAACAACTTTTTTAAGTCCGATTTCCTTAACCCGGTTTGAAGCAAGAGCTGTAGATAAATTAATAAAATTTATACATGCAACCACTAATATTAAAAAGGCTATCAAGCCAAATATTTTTACAGTTTTTATAGGACCCCCTCCCCAAACCGGGTACAGATGGATCCTTTTTACCGGTTGAAAATAATATTTAGTGCATTTGCTATCTCTCTCTTCTTCATTATTGCATAAAAGGCCTGTCAGTTTTTTCCCTGCATCATTGATATTAACCCCTTTATTCATCTGAACATATGTGTAAAGGAAATTATCTCCCATACTGTTTAAATCCCGCCCGAGCTCTTTATAAAAATTAATCGGAATCAAAAAGTCAAACGACAGGTGAGAATTCGCGGGTGGTTTTTGTATTATGCCTGTAACGTTAAATGCATATTTATTATTTATGTTCACAATTTTACCTATGGGATTTTCTTTTCCAAATATTTTTTCTGACATTTCTCTGGTTAGTACTATGGAAAAGGGTTCTTTCAGTACATTATTTTTGTCTCCCTTAATAAGCGGAAACGAAAATATTTCAAGAAATTCCGGGTCAACCATATAAATTTTTTCAATAAACTTCTTATCCTTATATTGAATAAGAAAATCCAAAGCCCATCTCGTATATCTTGTTGAATATACAACTCCCGGAATATTTTCTTTTGCATATTTTGCCATTCCCAATGGAGTAACTTCAACCTCGAATTTTTCACCTCCTGTATAATACTGAGTTTGTACTATACGGTATATATCTTCGATATTCGCATTAAACCTGTCAAAACTCAATTCATCCTGAACCCACAGATAAATTAAAATAACACAGGTCATACCTACTGCCAGGCCAAAAATATTAATAATGGAATATACTTTGTACCTTAATAAGTTTCGAATGGTAAATCTTAGATTGTTTTCAAACATTTTACTTTAGCTAAAGACCATAAATGATGCATGAACTGTGGCTTTTACCTGTATTTTCAGATGTCTATTGTCTTATATTTTCAGTTACAACATGCCCGTCGAACAAATGTACCACACGACCTGCCCTTTCCGCATATATCGGTGAGTGTGTTACCATAATTATGGTTGTGCCGCTGTTATTAAGTTGCTCAAGCAATGCCATAACTTCTTCTCCGTTTTTTGAATCAAGGTTACCGGTAGGCTCATCAGCCAGGATCAGCGAAGGATTTGCAACCACTGCCCGTGCCACTGCCACCCTCTGCTGCTGGCCACCCGACAATTGCTGGGGAAAATGTTTTTTTCTGTGTGATATCTGCATCCGGTCCAGAACTTCGTTCACATCTTTCTTTCTTTGCGAAGGCTTCATTTTTAAATATAAAAGCGGCAGTTCAACATTCTCATATACATTCAGCTCGTCTATCAGGTTAAAACTCTGAAAGACAAATCCTATATTTCCTTTCCTGAGATTTGTACGCTGCCTCTCTTTATATCCGGATACTAATTTATCCATAAAGTAATACTCCCCTTTTGATGGATTATCCAGTAATCCGAGAATATTTAAAAGAGTTGATTTGCCGCAGCCTGAAGGGCCCATAATCGCCACAAACTCAGCCTGCCTGACTTCAAGACTTACATTATTCAAAGCAGTCGTTTCCACTTCTTCTGTTTTGAATATCTTAACCAGGTTATTCGTCTTAATCATAAATGTACAGTTTTATTAACAGAATTAATAATTCATATTAAGTGGCAATTAATATGCCATAAATCTTATGGATTTCTATATCAATGTATTATGCATGAATTAGAATATTAATCACTTAATAATTGTTCAGATAACGAACATTTACTGTTCAGAATGTTAACATTTACTGTTACCTTTGAATATTTCTAACAGCAAAATTAATATTGAAATTATGCCAAAAAAAGGAAGAATTTTAATAGTAGATGATAATGTTCAAATACTTGATTCGCTTAAAATTTTATTAAAAAATGAATATAAAGATATAGAGACAATAAAAAATCCAAACCTGATTACCGGCAAAATCCAATCGGATTCATATGATATCATACTTCTTGATATGAACTTTGCAGCAGGAATTAATACGGGAAATGAAGGCATATTCTGGTTAAGGGAGATACTAAAACTCGATCCTGATGCAATTGTAATTTTGATCACTGCATACGGAGATATTAACCTGGCCGTACAATCGATAAAAGAAGGCGCCACTGACTTCATAACAAAGCCCTGGGATACGGAAAAACTGTTAACAACATTAAACACGGCCTATGAACTTCGTCAATCCAGGCTTGAAGTTAACAGTCTGAAAAACAAACAAAAACAGCTTGCCGAAGATATTGATAAACGTTTTCAGATGTTTACCGGAACTTCAAAAGCTATGCAGGAAGTGCAACAGACAATAAATAAGGTTGCCCGGACTGATGCGAATATTTTGATACTTGGAGAAAATGGCACTGGAAAAGAACTGATAGCCAGGGAAATACACAAAAAATCAAAAAGGGCCGCTGAAGTTTTTATATCAGTTGATTTGGGTTCACTTTCCGAGACCTTATTTGAAAGTGAAATATTCGGACATGTGAAAGGAGCATTTACTGATGCTAAGGAAGACAAGCCGGGGCGTTTTGAAGTTGCCTCCGGGGGTACCCTTTTCCTTGATGAAATTGGAAATCTGTCAATGTCATTGCAGTCCAAGCTTCTGACAACATTACAAAACCGCCAGGTAACAAGAATAGGTTCAAATAAATTGATACAAATTAATATTCGTCTGATTTCAGCAACAAATAAACCTGTCAACAGACTGGTAAGTGAAAATCTGTTTCGCGAAGATCTACTCTACAGGATAAATACAATCCAGATTGAAATACCTCCATTGCGAAAAAGAAAGGATGATATTGCCGGATTTATTGACTACTTTCTGAAACAATATTCATACAAGTACGAGAAACCGTTGCTGAAAATTACTTCTGATTCATATGATCTGCTTAAAAATTATTCATGGCCGGGTAATATCCGGGAACTGAAGCATACTGTGGAAAAAGCAGTGATCCTTTCCGGGTCGGATGTGCTTAAGCCCGATGATTTTTACCTGCATCAGATGAAACAGGACGATAATGAGATCGCAGATCCGTTAAAACTGGCTGATGCGGAAAAACAGACAATAAAGAAAGTGCTGGAAAAATGCAGCGGGAACTTAAGCAGGGCTGCAAAAATACTTGAAATATCCAGAACAACATTATATGCCAAAATTAAAAAGCACAAGATTTTGTAGGATAATTATCAAAATATCAACATATGAATAAGGTAGTATTAATTACAGGCGCAACATCCGGAATTGGAAAAGAAATGGCAGAGGTTCTTGCATATCACGGATATGCGGTTTACGGAACAGGCAGGAATATTAAAAGAGTGAGCGTATCTGCAAACCTCAGGTATCTGTTTATGGATGTAAAAGACCGGGATTCGGTTGAAAAAACCGTTAAACAAATAATTGAAAAGAGCGGCAGAATAGATATCCTTATCAATAATGCGGGAGTGGGATTGGCAGGTGCTCTTGAAGAAATACCCTTTAGTGATATTTATAATACTTATGAAACAAATCTTTTTGGAATTATCAGGCTGACAAAAGAAGTTATTCCTTTTATGCGGCAACAGGGCCGGGGATTAATTGTAAATGTAAGCTCGATTGCAGGAAGAATAGGATTGCCGTTCCAGAGTATCTATTCATCAAGCAAATTTGCCCTGGAAAGTATAACCGAAGCAATGAGCATCGAGTTGAAAGTCTTCGGCATTAAAGTATGCATGATAGAACCCGGTGATTATAATACAAGCGTTAATCAAAACAGAAAAATAATAAGGCCATCCGAAAACTCTGCATACTCAGAAAGGCTTTCAGGTTTTTTCGATTTACTGAAAAGAAATATTGATAACGGCAGGCCTCCGGAACAAATAAAAAGCCTTATTCTGAAAATTGTGAAATCCGAAAATCCAAAAATGAGATATAGATCAGGCAGGCTAATTGAGAATTTAACTCCCCTGGCCAGGTTTATTATTCCTTCCCGCATCTTTGAAAAGATATTAATAAGATATTATAAAATTTAATTATTTAAAATACTATAAAATGTTACAGAATCTGTTTGCAGTAAACATCTTCATAAGAGTAATATTAATTTCATTAAACAGTTTCGCTTTCATCTTCATATTAACTGAGACGAACAGGCCTGCAACAACAGCCTTCCTCGGACTTATGCTGATATACCTTACAGGCAACCTGTTTTATTATGTTAACAGGACAAACAGGGAACTGGCAAGTTTTCTGATATACCTTAAAGAAAATGATACATCGCTGGCCCTTAAGTCAGGAAACCTTGATAAAACATTTAAAGGACTGCATCAAAGCTTCAGGAGAATCACCGATGAACTTAAAAAGGCAAGAATTGAAAAAGAGCTTAAGCAAAGATATATCCAGACCATAGTAGAACATGTTGGTATAGGACTGATTACTTTTGATGATGATGGAAGGATTGAAAAGATAAATAATGCTGCAAAAAAATTACTTAATACCTCTGAAATTGTAAATATATCGGAACTGGACAGAATACATCGCGGACTGGCAAAAAAACTTAAAAATCAAACTCCCGGGGTACAATCATTAATGAAAATTAAAATAAATAATGAGTTATTACATATTGCCGTTAAGTCTACTATTACAATTATTGAGAACAAGAGAATTAAAATAGTATCACTTCAGGATATAAGAAACGAGCTTGAAGAAAAGGAGCTTGAAAGCTGGAAAAAACTTATAAGCATACTTACACATGAGATAATGAATTCCATAACACCTATAACGACCCTGACAGTGGCAATAAAACGCTGCTTCAAAAAAAATGGCAACATCAAATCGCCCGGTAACATTAGTGCTGAAAATATTAAGGATGCTATTGACAGCGCAGATATAATTGAAGAACGCAGCAAAGGCCTTATTTCATTCATTGAAAAATACAGGAGCATAACGAAAATACCTGTGCCGGCAATTATCAGGGTATCTGTTGCGGAGATCTTCAGTAATATTGAGATGCTTTTTAAGGAAAGTATCGAATCAGGAAGGATTACGTTTAATAAAGAGATAATTCCTGAAAGCCTTGAGATCGCCGTTGATAAAAAACTCATGGAGCAAGTACTGATAAACCTGCTTAAGAACTCGTTGGATGCGCTTGGAAATAATAAAAAGGGAATTATAGATATCCGGGCATATAAAGAAAATAACAATGTAAATATCCGGATAACCGATAACGGCCCGGGCATACCTGATGATATAATGGAAAATATATTTGTGCCCTTCTATACTACAAAAGAAAAAGGGACAGGTATAGGTTTGAGTATATCAAGGCAAATAATAAGAATGCATAAAGGAAAGATATCTGTCCGGTCAGTGCCGGATAAAAAAACTACTGTGACAATTAGTCTTTAACGCCCGGGGTTAAAGCAGATATCTACTGATCCTGTTGATTATCCTAAATTATACCTGGTTCAAAGTATTCCTTAGAGTGATTGCAGCATGGACATTTTTCCGGTGGTTCCGTACCTTCATGTTTATAGCCGCACTTCAAACATGTCCATGTCACCGGTTTTTCTCTCTTGTAAACCGTTCCTTTTTCGATCATCTCAAGCAGTCTGCTGTATCTGTCACGATGTTTTGCTTCTACTTTGGCGATCTGTTCGAACAGTATTGCGGCTTTTGTATTTCCCTCCTCGCGTGCTACTTTTGCAAATTCAGGATACATCTGCCTGGTCTCATAGTCTTCACCCTCTATAGCTTCTTTAAGGTTTCCTGCCGTATCCCCGATTCCATCAAGTAACTTAAACTCATCCTTGGCATGCTGCTGTTCATTCACGGCCGTCTCTTCAAATATTTTGGCCACATAATGATAGCCTTCGTTTCTTGCAACTTTTGCGTAATAGTCGTACTTATTCCTTGCCTGGCTCTCTCCGGCAAATGCTGCTTTGAGATTTTCTTCGGTTTTGCTCATATCATTTATTTTTAGTTATATAATTAATTTATCTTTTCAATAATTTCTGTAAAATCCGATTTCCTGGTGCCGCATACAGGACACACCCAGTCACCGGGCAGATCTTTAAAAGGTGTTCCTTCAGGTATACTTCCTTTACTGTAACCTTTCTCCGGATCATAAATATAGCCGCAAACTTCACATTTAAATTTCCCGGGTGGATTTTCAGCTTTTTCAGGTGTTTTTATTTTACTTTTATCAATATAGGTGGGAGCATTTGCAGGGGCCACTCCTTTTTTCACTTCCCTGTAATATTGATATGTCAAAGGCTCTTTGCCTGCATCGATCAAGCTGTTATTTATAAGTTCACCTATGAATACCAGATGTGAACCAACATCATAAGTCTGAATGACCTCGCATTCAAACCATGCAATCGTGTTATCAAGAACTACAGGTACCCCGGTTTCACCGGTAATATACTTCACATCCTCAAATTTATTTACATCTCTGCTGCTTTTATATCCAAACAGTCCGATCAATGCTGCTGAAGTATCTTTTTCCAGAACGGATATTGAAAAAGCCTCGCTTTCCTTTATCAGTCCTGATGTGAAATTATTCTTGCTGCAACATACGGCAAACCTCACCGGCTCTGCAGTTACCTGAAATACCGTATTGGAAATAAATCCGCCTTGTTTTCCATTGTTTTTGGAACCTACAATATAAAGGCCGTAGGTGATCTTAAAAAACGCCTCAAAATCAATATCAGAATTATTTGTCATGTTTATGGATTTTTAAACGGCAAATAAAATTTGAAATAATATTACATGAAATTTTCCGGCTTCAACTGATTTGATAATGTAACAGATATATAAAGTATCAAATTGTAAATCTGTGTAATATTAATAAAGATATGAAATTTAACCTAGATTTTTTATTTAATTAACATTTGTCATATCCATTTACCGGTTCGCTGCAATTCTTACATTTAGTATCATACCAGCTATAGAACGTTTCACATTTATTACAGATCCACCTTTTATTTTGTTGTTCCAGCCAGAGTTCTTTACCCTTTTCCTTTAACGCCATCAGGGAATCAATTACACTCTTATGATGGGGGTGCCTGTCGTTTTCAAATGCTTTAAGTACCGAACACGGAAATTCGTCACATTCAGCACAGGAGAAAATACCCTTACTGTTGCAGCATTTTTTCATTGCACAATTCCCGCAGTATATGCAGTTTACTGATGATCTGCAACCTTCGCATTTCAATAAATCAACAGGGATACCTGTTTCCACTGACAATTCTTTCATCCTGTCAACGGTTGAAGCAAGGTATATACGACATGCTCCGCAAAAGAGCCCGCAATATGCAATTTTATTATAATCTTTCATATTTTTGTATGTAAATAGCTTAACAAAAACAAAATTAAATGTTAGAAAATATTTTCAGGCACCGATCGATAAGAAAATACAAAAATCTTCCTGTGGACGACAGGATCCTCGAAGAAATATTAAGAGCCGGCATAAGGGCCTCAACAACCGGAAATATGCAGGTTTACAGTATGGTTGTTACTAAAGATGACAACCTTAGAAAACAACTCTGGGAAGCTCATTTCAAACAGGATATGGTATTACAGGCACCTGTACATATAACTTTCTGTGCCGATTTTAACAGGTTCAATAAGTGGTGCCTTCAGAGAAAGGCATTGCCGGGGTATGATAATTTTCTTTCTTTTTTCACTGCGGCCATTGATGCCCTGCTGGTATCACAAAACGTTGCAATAGCTGCTGAAACACATAAACTGGGAATTTGCTATCTGGGTACTGCAACATATATGGCAGACAAAATAATTGAAATACTTGATCTGCCTGACAATGTTATTCCGGTTGCCGCTATAGTAATGGGATATCCTGATGAAAATCCCGGTCTGACCGATCGATTACCCCTTGATGGTATTGTGCACCATGAGAAATATAAAGATTATACCCCCTCAGATATTAACGATATTTACCGGGAAAAAGAATCCTCAGTATTAACAGCCGGTCTGTTGGAGGAGAATAAGAAAGAAACTCTGGCTCAGGTATATACTGATAACAGGTATACAAGGAAGGACAATGTATATTTTTCCCGGCAGTTCTTAAAAGTTATTGAAAAGCAGGGTTTTATGAATAATGATATTTGATATAAATTATATTTTCACCGTTCTTCAAATTCAACTCCAAGCTTTTCCGCTATCTCTTTCAGGTCTTTTATTATAGCAGGCAGGACACTGATCCCCTCTTTCCTGATCCTTTCCTCGCATAATCTTTCAGGATCACCGGGTATCATAACTGCCGGTTTCCCCGGTGCGCTTTCAGCATCTCTGAATGTCCTGATCCATTTATCCATCTGCTTCCTGAATTCTCCGGCTTCCTGAAATGCATCAATACGCATGGCTCCGAAAAAGTGTCCGGTTCCCTCTCCCACCTTTTTATCAAGCACAGGCAGATACGCTACGGAGGGGGGTACAAAAGGGCCGAAATTTGCGTTGGATAATACTGCTGAGAAAATATCAACAATTGCACTCATACAATATCCTTTATGGCTTCCGTGTTCATAATCTCCGCCAAGAGTCAGCATTGAGCCTCCCCTCTTCAATATTGACGGGTCATCCGATGGATTTCCCTTATTATCCTGAACAAAACCTGTAAGGGTCTTTTCTCCTTTTTTTTCTGCAACTGCAAGTTTACCGCGTGCAATAGGTGTTGTTGCAAAATCAGCAACAAACGGTGGCTCGTCCATGGCCGGCACCGCTACGGCAACAGGGTTCGTTCCCATCAAACGACTTACTGAAAATGTCGGTGCAACCAATGGATTGGCATTTGTCATTGTCAGGCCAATCATATCATGTTCCAGTGCCATCATAGCATAATACCCCGCAATACCAAAATGATTTGAATTCCTGGTGGATACCCAACCCGTTCCCGCGTTCTTAGCCTTTCCTATAGCTATTTCCATTGATCTTGTAGCAGCAATCATGCCTATAGCCCTGTCACCATCAACCACAGCCGTACCGGGTGTCTCATGCACAATTTTTATGTCAGGGTCGGTATTAATACGATTTGCTTCCCACAGCTGAAAATAATCCTTTATTCTTATCATGCCATGTGAAGGCAATCCCCGTAATTCAGCAGCAAGAAAAACCTTTGACGCCATTAATGAATGCTCTTCGCTGCAACCCACCTTATTGAAAATATTCTTTGTGAAGTTCAGCAGGTATTCGTATGTGTACATTTTAATAAGCTTTAATTTCTGGCAGTAAATATAAGAACATAGCTTTATAATATAACAAAGTAAAAGAAAATAGCTTTAATATAAAATTTATGGTCCCTGCCTCAGCCTCTATCAGTTTTTATAATACATAAACATATTAATTTATATCAAGTGAATGCTATAAATAAAGAGTTAGTTATATTTGTTTAAACAATAAATCTAAAAAACATATGTCAGATTCTTCAGATATTAACGGATCAGGCCGTAAAGCAGGCATAAATAATTCCTGTATTGAAATAATAAAATCATATATGGGAAGGGAACCAAATAATACTGAGTTGATGATAATATCAGAACTGTGGCATGAAAAGCCTGAAATAGAATATTGCCGGGAAAAATTAGCTAATCTTATTGACTCTGAAAATTCTGTATCAAAAGAAAAATACAGAAGTTGTACAGGAGCAATTAGGTTTAATAAAGAAGTTGACTGTATCACTAATTTTATATCCAGTGATTCTAAATATGACTATCCGGTGAATTGTGGAATTGCCACAATAAAAGGCGGTATAAATAATATTATTGCATCAGGTGCGAGGCCGGTGTCAAATGTTTGTTCATATATCCTTTCACCATCAAAGGCAGATTATACGATAGCAGAAATTAATGAATTCAGCACTAATGCAGGTATCCCGGTTATAAACAACAGTCTTTGTTTTGATACTGAAATTACCGGAGATCCGCTGTTAAATATAATGACTCTGGGTATAGCTGAAAGAAAAAAAGCTGCTGCACAATTAAAAGCAAACACGGGAGATTCAGTTATGCTTTTGGGACATTTCAGTTCAGGCAGTCAATTAAAAGGCAGCTTATATTCATACATAAAGGGCCGGTATCTGAAAGATGAAAATCCTCCTGCAGTAATTTATTCCATATTGGAAAAATTGTTGATTGAAGGGGTTTTGGAACTATTGCATTCGGGTGTTATTTCAGGGGTTTATAATATTGACAGATCAGGTATTGCAGGTGCAGCTGCAGATATTATGATCCGCAACAGCGCGGGTATCAGACTGGATATTGATAAATTTCCGGCAGGTTCGTCTGATGATGATATTCCCAAAATACTGTCAGGGTATTTGCCTTATTCATTTCTGGCTATTATAAATAATAAAAATAATGAGCTGTTTGATAATATACTTGAAAAATGGCTTCTGGATCACTGTCAGGTAGGTGAGATTATTAAGGAAAATGACCTTAAGTGTTACCTGAATAATAAACCGGTTGTGGATATACCCGGAAAATGCGTGAGAATAAAAGAATCGACAGATAGAAATATAAACTCAAAATCTTCAAATGATGATTTCAATATGCCGGATATATCAGCTGACGAAATAAATGAACCGGAACAATATAAGGAAGTAGCCATAAAGCTGTTGAAGCAGCCCGATATAGCTGCCAAAATATATGCAGCGAATCAATCCGGTCTGTTGACAGGTTCAGTGGATATGAATATGAATTTTCCTGCAGGAGGAGGTGTCTTTAAACCCGGAAATTTTAGCGGATATTTAACTGCCGCGATAAATACAAATCCCAGGTATGTATCGGCAGATAATAAAACGGGGATAATAATCATGATTGCACAAACAATAAGAGATATTATATGTACCGGGAGTGATCCCCTTGGAATGAGTTTATGTTTAAATATATGTGAATCTGCTGATATATACTTCAAAGAACAATTTGAACTTATATATGATGGAATAGAAGAAGCTATAAAACATTTTGGGATACCGCTGGCTAATTTCAACATCAATTCCGGCTTTAAAGAGAAAATCGAAAAAAATGGCAATGACCTGGCAATCCTTCCGGTGATTGGCACCACCGGAAAACTGAATAATAGCAAAAGTTATACTACAAAAGCATTTATAGAAAAAGGGCATATGATATATTTGATCGGCAAATCCAGAAACGATATTGCCTCATCAGAATATTTACGGGTAATTCATAAAATTGAAAAATCACCGGCCCCGTTTATCGATATTGAATTTGAGAATAATCTGCACAAAGCCGTAACAGGATTGATCAAAAACCACCTTATTATATCAGCTCACAGCATCTCAGAAGGAGGATTGTTTTTTACATTGCTCGAATCAGCAGTTATCAGGGGATATGGATTTGATATCACTTCTCCGGCTGAGATCAGATTAGATGCATTTCTATTTGGAGAAGCCCAGGGCCGGATAATTGCAACTGTATCGCCGGCACGTGAAACTGAATTTATTGACTTTATGCTTCAGCAGGATTTTCCTTTTTCCGCGCTTGGCCATATCACAAAAGAAGAATTAAGGATTGATGATATATCATATGGTTTTGTTGGTGAATATAAAGATTTATACAACTCGGTAATAAAAAAAATACCTTCACTCATGAAGAAATGAGTGTTTTTAAAAATATTGTAAAGTAAAATTAATATACTATTTTAGCGGGACTCTCGTTTAGATATAAAGTCATATAACAGTACAACGTTGAGAAAAATAATCTTTATCATAGCTGTTTTTTTATCGCTGGAGGCTGTGGGTCAGAAACCCAAAGTCCAGAACGATCCTACTCATGATGATAAATTACTGCATTTTGGCTTCTCACTGGGTTTTAACACAATGGATTTTAATATCCGACATTCTCAGGATGCAGTTAATAATAACATTGTTGCAGAGGTCGCCAGGTTGCAGCCGGGATTTCACGTTCATGCAATATCAAATATAAGGCTTGCAGAATACTTCGACCTCAGGTTTCTTCCTGGTATATCCTTTGGAGGTGAGAGGCATATAGAATACCGTGATTTATCAGTCGGGGATCAACAGGACAGCCAGGTTATCGACCCGAATGATATACCCGTAAAGATTGAATCGAATTTTCTTGAATTCCCGCTTTTGATAAAATATAAATCTAAAAGACTGAACAATTTCAGGCCCTATCTTATAGGAGGCGCAAATACGAGGTTTGATCTTGCAGGAGCAAAACTGGACTGGGGGAAAAAAGATGAGGATGGCAGGAAAAAAAATATAGTTTTGCTGAAACTATTCGATTATTACTATGAGGTTGGCATAGGAATGGATTTCTATATGCAGTACTTTAAATTCGCCGTGGAGCTGAAATACTCAGCTGGCCTGAGAAACATATTGAAAACTGAGGGTAAGGGAGATAAAAGGCCCTATCCCGATATTGAAATATATACAAACGTTATTGACGAGCTGAATTCAAGGATACTAATGATCTCATTTCATTTCGAATAAAAAGCTACAGCCGTTTCCTTCTGAACTCAGAACAGACTATTGCCGCCGCAGCCGAAATATTTAAAGAATCAATACTTTTATCGTGCACTGTATATTTTGGAATAACAAGTTTTGTTTTGATATATTTGAGATAATCATCAGAAATACCTTTTGACTCATTGCCCAGCATTATAAATGCATTATTATTCAGCTTTTCGTCATAAACCGGCCGGCCTTTGAGAAATGTGCCATAAATATTGAACTCCGGGATCGATGAATAATCTTCCAGCAAACCTGCAAGATAAAGATAATGTACTTTAATCCTTATAATTGCACCCATAGTAGCCTGGACTACTTTTGGATTATAACAATCAACGCAGTCAAATGAACAAAAAATATTCCTTATGCCAAACCAGTCAGCTATCCTGATAATATTTCCCATATTCCCGGGATCCTGCACCTTATCCAGAACCAGTGACAGACCCGATATTATTTCAGTTCTTATGATCTGATGTACGGGTATTTGAATCACTGCCAATGCTTCTCCCGAAGTCTTAAATGAGCTGATTTTTTTCATATCCGCCTCTGAAACAGCAATAACATCTTTTATTTTATTTATTTTACTACCTGAATTACTTGTCAGCCAGCGTTTTGTGGCTACCAGCTTTTTTATCATACCAGTATCATATTCCAGCATTTCATTAATTATCTTATCTCCTTCAATGATATATTCTCCGTATATGTCACGGAACTTTTTTATTTTAAGTGATTTAAGATATTTAATCTTGTTTTTTCCAGTCATTTTTATTAATTAGAGTATCAAAAATGAATATCCAGGCATAAATTTTGCGACTGAGCATCAGATGAATTATAGAGATTCACATAAGCCCGACCATATTATGTGAATAAAAAAGTTATATTTGCGCGAATGTAATAATTTTAAAATTATTTGAGTTGTTACTGCTCGGAAAAGAGATAAAGATTAAACGATTATTATTCCTCTTTATTTGGTTTATTGTTCTTATAAGCATTGTGTCATGTTCGCCAACTAAATATGTGCCTGATGGAAAATACCTGTTAAACAAAAATAAGATCAAAATTGAGGGCAAGTCAGTTAGCAAAGACGAAATAAAAGGATATCTTAAACAGGTGCCAAATAAAAAAATTCTGGGCCTGAAATTCCATCTTTTCCTGTATAATTTGTCAAATATTGACAAAGTGAAAGGACTTCATGGCTGGCTTAGAAGAATTGGAGAAAAACCGGCAATCTGGGATCAGGATATTACAGGCACTACAAATTCATATTTTAAGCAGTACCTTGAAAACAAAGGGTATTACCATTCGGAAGTACATGATACCGTCAAATTCCGGAAAAACCATGCGAAAGTAATTTATGAAATTATACCGAACGAACCTTACTATGTCAGCAGCATTAGTTATCTTTTCGAAGACGTGACATTGCAGTCAATTATCATTACTGATACTGCTAACTCCCTTTTAAAAAGAGGAATGTTATTCGATAAGGAAATATTACAGGAGGAAAGAATAAGAATCGAAAATCTTCTTAAGAGAAACGGTTATTATAAATTTTCGAAAGAATATATTTGTTATGAGGCCCATCAGGTAAATAAAACACATGAAATTGACCTAACAATAATTTTTAAGGAATATCAGGAAGGCAGCCAGGATCAAAAAACAAAAATAAGATATCATAAACAATACAGGATAAATAACATTTATGTTTATCCAAATTACAATTCCTCTCTTTCCCGGCAGTTCCTCTCCGATATAAATGACACTACATATTATAACAATATATATTACTTGTATAATAAGAATCCGCGTATTGATTTTACCATTATCAACAATGCGAATTTTATTTTGCCGGGCCAGTACTACAATCAGGATAATGTATCACGTACATATAATAAATTGTCATCACTCGGGTTATTCAAATTCATCAATATAAGTTTTAATGAACTTTACAGAGATAGTACCATGTTATCAAAGGATTATTTAATTGATTGTAATATCGAACTTACAAAAAGAAAAGTACAGTCATACCAGTTTGAAATTGTGGGGACTAACTCATCAGGCGACTTTGGCATCAGGGGAAACCTTCTGTATAATAACTGGAACCTGCTCAGAGGGGCGGAAACATTCAATTTGAAACTTACAGGTGCTTATGAGGCAATACAGGAAGTCCCGGCTACGGGCATTTCAAATATTATTGAGTCAGGTGCTGAATTCAGGATAAACTTCCCCAAATTTTTATTACCTGTTAAATCGGAGAAATTTGTAAAACGGTATGCCCCAAAAACGTCCGTATCGCTATCATACAACTATCAGGCAAGGCCTGATTACAGGCGTACCATAGCCAACTCTTCTTTTGGATATAACTGGAAAGGGAGAACATATACAAAATATAACTTTTCCCCGGTAGTAATTAATTATGTCCAGATCCCTTACAAATCTGAAGAGTTCACTGATGTTATTTCCGGCACATATATGGAATTCAGTTATGAGGACCATTTTATTGGTGGCAACAGACTTAGTTTTGAGTTTGTCAACCAGGAGATAGGCAAAACCAAGAATTTTATCTTTCTTAAGTTTAACATAGAATCAGCCGGTAATTTGCTTTTTGGTATAAGC
Organism: uncultured Bacteroidales bacterium; assembly: GCA_964495025.1. Lineage (GTDB taxonomy): Bacteria > Bacteroidota > Bacteroidia > Bacteroidales > UBA10428. The sequence goes on from CAZBUF010000217.1 coordinate 23,942, forward strand.
AGGCTGAGAAATAGCGGGAAAGATTCTATCAGTGGTTATACAGTATTCAATGTCCCATATTCTCAATATATAAAAACAGATATCGATCTTCGCCATTATAATATTATTACACCAGCCAACAGTTTGATATGGCGTATCTTTATGGGATGTGCATATCCGTACGGCAATTCAAATGCTTTACCATTTGAAAAGAAATATTTCTCAGGAGGCCCAAACAGTATAAGAGCATGGAGGACGCGGGAACTGGGCCCCGGTTCCTATCTGGATGATTCAGAATCCAAAATTCCCAATACAATGGCTGATATCAAGCTGGAGTTCAATTTAGAATACAGATTCAAATTATTCTGGAAGCTTGAAGGCGCAATATTTCTGGATGCAGGTAATATCTGGGCAATAAATCCGAAAGATGACAGACCCAATTCTTTATTTGATTTTAATAAATTCTATAAAGAAATAGCCGTTGGCACTGGTTTTGGGACACGTTTCGACTTTTCATTTTTCATTATCCGGCTTGATTTTGGCTTTAAACTCAGAGATCCCTCGTTTACTCAATACAAATGGCTCCTGGATAACGAATTATTAAAATCAGATGAATATAAGGACCGGAGAGAAAACGGTTACAGGATATTCAACTTGCAGTTTGGAATAGGCTACCCATTTTAATATTTATTATATATAAATTATTTTAGAACTGCTTTATTAAACAAGTTTGCATATTTTTATAAATTTGCTGACAATTATCAAAGGAAAATTATTTGTTAACAAGTAAAAGAAATTTAAAATGAAAGTATTGGATAAAATTAAGCCAGGAGTTGTAACCGGAAGTGATGTCCCGGTATTATTTAAGATAGCAAGGGATAATGAATTTGCCATACCGGCAGTTAATGTGGTAAGCACTAATTCGGTAAATGCCGTTATGGAAGCTGCAAAGGAAGTTAACTCTCCGGTTATTATACAATTTTCAAATGGTGGTTCAATCTTTTATGCAGGCAAGGGTTTATCAAACGAAAATCAGCAGGCAGCTATCATAGGCGCCGTATCGGGGGCAAAACATATTCATCATGTAGCTGAATTATATGGAGTACCCGTTGTTCTGCATACTGATCATGCTGCCAAAAAATTCCTGCCCTGGATAGATGGATTGCTGGACCATGGTGAAAAACATTTCAAGAGATATGGAAAGCCGCTTTTCAGTTCTCATATGCTCGATCTCTCGGAAGAACCTCTGAAAGAAAATATTGAAATCTGCAAAAAGTATCTTAAAAGAATGAGTAAAATAGGCATGACCCTGGAAATAGAACTTGGAGTAACAGGGGGAGAAGAAGATGGTGTGGACAATACTGATATTGATAATTCAAAACTATATACGCAACCTGAAGATGTGGCTTTTGCTTATGAGGAACTGGGCAAAATAAGCGACCAGTTCACTATCGCCGCATCATTTGGAAATGTCCATGGTGTATATAAACCTGGAAATGTAAAACTTACACCAATAATTCTTGATAATTCACAAAAGTATATACAGACAAAATATACTACAGATGCTAAGCCCGTATTCTTCGTATTTCATGGCGGGTCAGGCTCCAGCCGCGAAGAGATAAGGGAAGCTGTTAGCTATGGAGTAATAAAAATGAATATCGACACTGATACTCAATGGGCTTTCTGGGATGGTGTCAGAAAATTTGAAGCTGCAAATCATGATTATCTTCAGAGCCAGATAGGTAATCCTGAAGGTGAGGATAAGCCCAACAAAAAGAAGTATGATCCCCGGGCATGGTTAAGAGAAGGTGAAAGAGCGGTGGTAGACAGACTGAAAATTGCTTTTGAGGACTTAAACTGTATAAACAGAAACTAATAAATATCCTGGTTGATAAAACCCTCTCGAGTATCCACTCAAGAGGGTTTTTTTATGATCACTTCATACAATTAATTTTTTTACATATATTGGCTGATAAAAGGTTAAGATAAAACTTTGTAAAAATGTCAACTTTTGATCTTTCGAACAGGGGGAAATTTGGAAGTAAATTTGGTATAATTGCTGCGGCTGCCGGCTCGGCAATCGGACTGGGCAATATCTGGAGATTCCCATATGTAGCAGGAAAGAATGGCGGTGCAGCATTTCTTTTGATTTACCTGATTTTTGTTTTTGCTATAGGCATACCTGTTATGCTGTCTGAATTTGTTATCGGGAGATCAACACAAAGAAATCCTTTTGATGCATTTAAAAAGCTGAAACCAAAAGGCCACTGGTATATCATTGGAATAATGGGAATTATTGCAGCCTTTATGATCCTGGCGTTTTACGGGACTGTTGCGGGATGGACACTGGAATACCTGTATCAGTCAGCTATTAACGGATTTAAAGGAAAGTCGGCAGGTGATATAAATCAGATGTTTGTTACTTTTAATTCCGCAACATTACGGCCTGTGATGTGGCAGATAATATTTATGATATTAACTGCTGCAATAGTATTGGGCGGAGTGGAAAAAGGAATTGAGAAATATACAAAAATCCTTATGCCATTGCTGGTCGTTATAATTCTTTTTCTTGATGTCAGGGCGCTGTTGCTGCCCGGAGCAAAAGCAGGTTTAGCTTTTCTCTTTAAGCCCGACTTCTCCAAAATTACACCCGGAGTGATCCTGGCA
>CAZBUF010000218.1:0-2042 GCA_964495025.1 uncultured Bacteroidales bacterium
ACAGTATTTTACACATCAAAGGATATCGAAACACTAAGGCCGTATAAAGTCCTGAAACATAGTATGGGTACTGATATATCCGGTGATAAAGAGATATTCAGAGAAAAGGATGATACTTACTTTACCTATGTCTATAAAACAAAATCAAGAAAGTATATAATTATTGCATCATCCAGCACCCTGTCAAATGAATACAGGTTTTCTGATGCTGATACACCTGATGCCGGTTTTAAATTATTCTGCCCGAGGGAAAGGGATCTGGAATATGATATTGCCCATTTCAGGGACAGGTTTTTTATAAGGACAAATCTTAATGCAAAAAATTTCAGATTAATGGAAACGCCGGTTAATAAAACCGGCAAAGAATACTGGAAAGAGGTCATTCCCCACAGGGATGATGTTTTGCTTGAAAATTTTGAAGTGTTTAGTGATTTTTTGGTGGCAGACGAAAAGACCAATGGTCTTAATCAGTTGAAAGTCATTAATTTAGTTGACAACTCCACACATTTTATCGAATTTAAGGAACAAGCCTACACTGCATGGATATCAACCAATCCTGAATTCGATACCGGAATATTACGGTTCGGGTATTCGTCACTTACTACTCCTAACTCGACTTTTGATTATGATATGGGCACCAGGGGAAAAAAGTTAATGAAACAGGAAGAAATAGTGGGCAGTTTTAAATCTGAAGATTATGTTTCTGAAAGGATATACAGTACTGCGGAGGATGGGACAAAGATTCCGATATCCCTGGTATACCGGAAGGGAATAAAAAAAGACGGGAGCAATCCCCTGTTGTTATATGGTTATGGCTCATATGGTTATACTATTGATCCATTTTTTAATTCAGTACGGCTAAGCCTGCTTGATCGCGGTTTTATTTATGCTATTGCACATATAAGAGGCGGGCAGATCCTTGGAAGGGAATGGTATGAGGATGGTAAACTATTTAATAAGAAAAATACTTTCACCGATTTTAACTCATGTGCCGGGTATCTGATTAAAGAAAATTATACGGGCAAAGATAATTTATATGCCATGGGAGGCAGTGCAGGAGGCTTATTGATTGGCGCGGTGATAAATATGAAGCCGGAGTTATACAAGGGTGTTGTGGCAGCTGTTCCTTTTGTAGATGTGGTTACTACCATGCTGGATGAAAGTATTCCACTGACTACTGCTGAATATGATGAATGGGGCAATCCAAATAATAAAGAATATTATGAATACATGCTTTCATATTCCCCGTATGATAATGTTGAGGCTAAAGATTACCCGGCTTTGCTTGTTACCAGCGGCTTATATGACTCGCAGGTTCAGTATTGGGAGCCTGCAAAGTGGGTGGCAAAGCTCAGGGATATGAAAACAGATGATAATTTACTGTTGCTATATACAGATATGGATACAGGCCATAGTGGAGCATCGGGAAGATTCAGCCAGCATAGGGAAACGGCCCTGATATATGCATTTTTGTTAAAGCTGGCCGGTATTAAGTCATGATATTTGCTTCAAAGAGTTTTTTTTGTAACTTGGCAGCTTGTGTTCCATTAATTTATATAACATAAACCAACATAAATTAAAATCAGAAAACTATGAAAAAAACTGTACTTTTTCTTTTAGCAATTTGTTCATTTACTTTTTTTGCATATGGACAATTTGAAAGTGAGGCGTCTGGTGCACTTCTTATATCCAAGAACGGTCATAACATCTTACCGGAAAAAGGTGATATAGGGTTAGCCATTGATGCTGCACCTTTTCTTAATTTCGTCGGAAACCTGGTTAAAATTAACAGCGGCGGAACATTTAACAGCCCGCTTCATATGCAACCACCCGAAGGAGGGTTAGCCATCTGCATTAAGTACTTTACAGGCACAAAAACTGCAATCAGGATAAGAGGAAGGGTTGCATACAACGCAGCAACAGAAAAGCTTGCTGTGCCCGATCAAACTGATCCGGCCGAAATCATATATGATACAAGGATATCCTCAAATGCAATCATTGATGTGGGGATCGGCATTGAACAAAGAAAAGGAGCTACAAGG
>CAZBUF010000219.1:0-7895 GCA_964495025.1 uncultured Bacteroidales bacterium
CGGGGTAGAGTTGCATATCAAACTGAATATTATTGCGGATCAGCTTTTCTATAAATATCATTGAATGCTGAAGATGAACGTTATCGTCTGCAGTGCCGTGGATAATTAAAAGTTTACCCTTTATTTTGTCAGCAGCGATTAATACCGAACTTTCCTCATAACCATTTTTATTTTCCCGGGGTGTACGCATATATCTTTCGGTATATATGGTATCATAAAAGCGCCAGTCAGTTACCGGGGCATATGAGATGCCCGTTTTAAATATATTGGCGCCTTTTGTTAAACACATCAGTGTTAAATACCCTCCGTAGCTTTTCCCGAATATCCCAATCCTTGTTTTGTCAATATAAGGTAAGCCTGCCAGATACCTTGCCGAATTTATTAAATCCTCTGTTTCCAGCTTACCCAGCTGCATATAGGTACATTTGGCGAACTGCTCCCCGCGCCCGGGAGTTCCCCTGTTATCAACGCAGACCACAATATATCCTTTCTGAACCAGCATCTGATGCCATGCTGTTTCCGCTTGCCACTCATCAAGCACAAGTTGTGAGCCGGGCCCTCCATAAACATACATAAATACAGGATACCTCTTTGATATGTTAAAATCTGCAGGTTTTAATATCCAGGCATTCAATTCCGTACCATCCTGTAACGGTATCCTGATAAACTCTTTTTTAACAAATCCAAAGGCTTTTGTCCTTTCTGAAAGCAGCTTATTATCTTCCAGCACTCTTATAAGCCTGCCCGAAGAATTATAAACTGCAATGTTATCAGGTGTATTGGCTGCCGAATGATAGTTGACGAAATATTTATAACCCCTGCTGAAATTTACCTTGTTAATTCCCGGTTTTTTCGTTATCATTTTTTTTCCTGAGCCATCGGGTTTTATTGAGTAAACATGGCGCTGTAACGGCGATTCTTCAGTTGACCTGTAATACATCACGCCTTTCCCCTGATCGACACCCAGAAACTCATCCACACACCACATTCCCTTTGTTATCCGGTTTACAAGGTTACCTTTAATATCATATAAATAAAGATGCATATAACCGTCGGCCTCACTCATCAGAATAAAGTGTTTGTTGTTATCAGTAAATGTTATGTGACTGTCAGTAATTTCAGATATATAGTATTTGTTTTCTTCAGTGTATATTATTTTTGATTTCCCCGTGGCGGCATCTGCCAGAAGAATGTCCAGCTTGTTTTGCAGCCGGTTTAGTCTTGTAATGCATAGCACAGAAAGATCAGCCGTCCATTTTATTCCTGGTATATACTGATCATTGTTTGTTCCGGCATCCATTTTTTTTGTAATTCCCGTATTAACATCATAAACATAGATACTTACCACCGAGTTTGCTTCTCCTGCCTTTGGGTACTTATATTTATATAATTCAGGATATAACGAATCATATAATACTATATTGAATTGCCTGACATTTGATTCATCAAATCTGAAGAAAGCTATTTTCCGGCTGTCAGGTGACCAGGCAAATGCTTTGGTAAATGCGAACTCCTCTTCGTATACCCAGTCAGGGGCACCGTTAATAATTTCATTCTTTCTGCCGTCCTGTGTTACACTAATTGTCTTATCGCTTAAAAGATCCCTGTAATACAGGTTATTATCCCTGACATAGCAAACCTTACTGCCATCAGGCGAAAATGTTGCAAGCCGCTGCCTGCCTTCAGATGACAAAGGCATTATACTTTTGTCAGCCATGTTGTATATATAGTATTCAGCTGAGAAAGAGTTCCTGTATATTATTTGTTTTGAGGTAGCAAGAAGCAGCCTTGATTCGTTACTGTCAAATGCATAATCTGAAATATACAGCGGAGATGAAACATTACCTGATCCGGGAGAAAACAATGTATCAACCGCTTCACCTGAGATGTAACTGTATTTAACAATAGCATTATTTACTTCAAGAACAGTATAGTGCTCACCGTCTTTCATTGATCTCAGCTTAACAGTTGTTTTCGTATTAAATGCCCCTTCAACGAAGATCTTTTCAAGAGTTATATTTTTATGAGTCTGTGCACTGATCCCCAAAGTAGCTATAAGAAACCCGGGTATTATGTATAATAAGGCTTTCATAATTAAGTCCTTTATTATTTGTTGCTGTTATATTGCTATATTGCTATATTGCTAAATTGCTAAATTGCTAAATTGTTAAATTGTTAAATTGTTAAATGAGCTAACAATAAATGACCACAAATGACAGCGAAGCAAATAAATAAACTTAAAACTATAAACACTTGGTTTCAGATTTAAATCACTAATTAATTTTATATCTTTGCACTTCAAAATTTCATTCTAAGAATTAAAATTAATGATAAAAATTACATTTCCTGATAATTCCGTTAAAGAATATAAGGATGGAATAACAGGTCTGGAACTGGCAAAAGGCATCAGCCCGGGTTTAGCCGCAGAGGTTACGGCAATAACTGTTAATGGTGAGGTACAGGATATTACGAGGCCAATAAATACTGATGCCAGGATTAAGCTCCATAAGTTTGATGACCCTGAAGGAAAACATGCATTCTGGCATTCGTCTGCACATTTAATGGCTGCGGCTCTTGAGGAATTGTTCCATGGTATAAAGTTCGGTATAGGCCCTGCAATAGACAGCGGCTTTTACTATGATGTTGATCCGGGTGACGGAACTGTAATTGCAGATGCAGATCTCATAAAGATAGAGCAGAAGATGCATGAGCTGGCAAAACATAACAAACCATTCATACGTAAAGAAATAAGTAAAAAAGAAGCGCTGGAATATTTTAAGAAGAAAGGAGACGAATACAAGATCGAGTTAATTAATGAGCTTGAGGACGGAACAATATCTGTTTATACACAGGGTGATTTTACTGACTTATGCCGGGGGCCGCATTTACCTGACACTGCGCCGATCAAAGCAATAAAATTATTGAGTATTGCAGGTGCATACTGGCGCGGGGATGAAAACAGAAAGCAGCTTACAAGAATTTACGGAATTTCGTTCCCAAAGAAAAAGATGCTTGATGAATACCTTGAGATGCTGGAACAGGCAAAAGCCAGGGATCATAGAAAACTCGGGAAGGAACTGGAATTATTTACATTCTCATCAAGGGTCGGGCTGGGATTGCCATTATGGTTACCAAAAGGAACAGTACTTAGGGAGAATCTCGAGAAGTTTCTTAGAAAGGTTCAGAAAGATCACGGGTATCTTCCTGTGATAACGCCACATATAGGCCAAAAGGAACTTTACGTAACCTCAGGGCATTATGAGAAATATGGCAAAGATTCATTCAGGCCGATAAGTACTCCTGCAGAAGGTGAGGAATTTCTGCTCAGGCCTATGAATTGCCCTCATCATTGTGAAATATACAGCTCAAAGCCCCGGTCATATAAAGACCTGCCCATACGTATAGCGGAGTTCGGTGCTGTTTATCGCTATGAGCAAAGCGGAGAGCTGCACGGACTTACCAGGGTAAGAGGATTTACTATCGACGATTCCCATATTTTCTGCCGCCACGACCAGGTAAAGGAAGAATTCCTGAAAGTTATAGATATTATATTATATATTTTCAGGGCACTTGATTTTAAAGATTTTACAACACAGGTATCACTTCGTGATCCTCATGACACGGATAAGTACATCGGCTCGGATGAAAACTGGGAAAGAGCAGAAAAAGCAATAATCGAGGCCGCCGATGAAAAAGGCCTTGAGAAAGTTATAGAATATGGCGAAGCTGCATTTTACGGCCCGAAGCTCGATTTTATCGTTAAAGATGCCATTGGCCGTAAATGGCAGCTTGGCACAATTCAGGTTGATTATAACCTGCCCGAAAGATTTGAGCTGGAATATACCGGCAGTGACGACCAGAAACACCGTCCTGTAATGATCCACAGAGCCCCTTTCGGCTCGATGGAAAGATTTGTTGCGGTATTAATTGAACATACGGCCGGGAAATTCCCTCTCTGGCTCACTCCTGATCAGGTTGTTATAATACCTGTTAGTGAAAAATTTAACGATTATGCAGAAAAAGTTTTAAATTTTCTAAATAATTGCGATATTCGCACCCTGATTGATCAGAGGAACGAGAAAGTCGGGAAAAAAATCAGGGATAATGAAATTAAAAAGATTCCTTATCTGCTGATTATCGGCGAAAATGAAGTATCAAACAACACTGTATCAGTTCGAAAGCAAGGTGAAGGTGATAAAGGTATTATGAAATTAGAAGATTTTGTATTATCTTTAAATAACGAAATAAAAAAACATTTTGATTCTATTAATAGTTAGTTTTTAATTAAATATAGGAGGACAAAAAGATAGCTGTACAAAATTTCAAAAGAAGCGGAAAATATTCAGATATGCCGCATTTTGCAAAGAATAACGAAATTAAAGCAGCAAGAGTTAGACTAGTTGGTGATAATATTGATAGTCCTGGTGTTTACTCTATCAGGGAAGCAATAGACTTTGCTGATGTTTTGGATCTTGATTTGGTTGAAATTTCACCCAATGCAGATCCTCCGGTTTGTAAAATCGTAGATTATCAAAAATTTCTTTATCAACAAAAGAAGAAGCAAAAGGAGCTGAAAGCAAAAACTGCAAAAATTATTGTTAAAGAGATAAGGTTTGGGCCTCATACTGATGATCATGATTACAACTTCAAGCTCAGACATGCTGAAAAATTTTTAAAAGACGGCGCAAAAGTTAAAGCTTATGTGTTTTTTAAAGGACGTACAATAGTATATAGCGAAGACGGTGAAATCCTGTTATTACGTTTTGCACAGGACCTTGAAGAGCTGGGTAAAGTAGAACAGATGCCTAAACTTGAAGGTAAAAGAATGAACATGATAATATCGCCAAAGCCGGTAAAGAAAAAATAATAACAAGTTCAAAATTAAACTGAAGAAGAATGCCTAAGATGAAAACAAGTCCCGGAGCAAAGAAAAGATTCTCACTTACAGGGACAGGGAAGATAAAGAGAAAACATGCTTTTAAAAGCCATATATTAACAAAGAAATCCAAAAAAAGAAAAAGGAACCTTGGATATTTTGGCACTGTTGACAAAGCTGACAGTAAAAGCATTAAGCTTTTATTAGGTTTGAAATAACCGTATAAATCTCAATAAAATAAATCAGTTTTACTTAACCCTGAGTGAATTAGCAGATAAGAGTTTTGCTTTATAGCAGACCGCTAACCATTCAAAAATTAATAATCATGCCACGATCAACAAATGCTGTAGCGTCAAAAAAAAGGAGAAAGAAAATTCTGAAAGAAACCAAAGGCTATTTTGGTTCCCGCAAGAATGTTTTTACAGTTGCAAAGAATGCTTATGAAAAGGCACTTCAATATGCATACAGGGACAGGAGAAAGAATAAGGCAAATTTCAGGGGCCTTTGGATCCAGCGTATAAATGCAGGTGTAAGGCAATATGGGATGTCTTATTCCGAATTCATGGGTAAACTTAAAAATAAAGGAGTGGAAATTAACAGAAAAGTGCTGGCAGACCTTGCCATGAACGATCCCAAAGCTTTTGAATCAATAGTGAATTCTGTTAAGTAACAACATTAAAATAATATTAAGGACCCGGTTGATAATCGGGATTTTTTATATATAACCTGTTGAAAACTGTTTTACAGTGCATGAAAAATATGTTTTCAGTAAAATCATAAAACGGGAAAATAATCATGAATATAGCAATCCTTGGTTATGGTAAAATGGGCAGGGAAATAGAAAAAGCCGCAAAGGATAGAAATCATAACACAGCACTGATCATTGATATTGATAACCAGGCTGACCTTAATCAGAAAAATCTGTTAAATGTAGATGTTGCAATTAATTTCTCGACGCCTGACAGCGCATATTCAAATATTCTGAAATGTTTTGATTATAATACGCCTGTTGTCTCAGGCACAACGGGATGGACAGATAAAATGGAAGAAATCATATCACTTTGCAGGGATAGGGAACAAACCTTTTTTTATGCTCCTAATTTCAGCATCGGCGTAAATATATTCATGCAGCTGAACAAATGCCTTGCAGATATAATGAATGGATTCCCCGAATATGAAATTTCAATTGAAGAAACCCATCATACACAAAAACTCGATGCCCCCAGCGGAACAGCAATAAAACTTGCTGATGATATCATTCCTCTTGTTAAAAGAAAAAGCAAGTGGGAACTGAATGAAGCCTCTGATGATAATTCAATTGAAATTACTGCTATTAGAAAAGACGATGTTACAGGGATACATAAAATAATATATAATTCTCCGATGGATATTATTGAAATTCAGCATTCTGCAAAAACCCGGAAAGCTTTTGCAACAGGAGCTGTTCTTGCAGCCGAGTTTATTAAAGATAAAAAGGGATATTATACTTTTGATGATCTTCTTCAGAATAGATAAATAATCTGTTACAAATTGACCTACAAAGAACTATTCCGGAATCCTTATTTTAAGCTTTTAATCTCTTCAGTAATATATACAATTATTGTATCGTGGTTAGGAAATTACTGGCTTTTTCTTGGAATAATAATTTTAGTGGATGTATTCATAACAAGATGGGTAAACTGGACATTCTGGAAGAAAAGAATTAAAAAAGATGAAAAACGCGGGTTTAAGGCAGAACTGCTGGATGCTTTTATAATCGCCCTGATAATGGTTATTATTCTGCGTATAATATTTATAGAACCATTTTCAATCCCTACATCATCAATGGAAAAGTCAATTTATGTAGGCGACTATATATTTGTAAATAAAATCAGGTATGGACCCAGACTGCCGCAAACCCTGGTTTCAATGCCTTTTTCGCATAACACTATGCCTTTTATTAAAGGAATTCGTTCTTATCTTACCTGGATACAGATACCATATAACAGGTTGCCGGGATATAAAAAAATAAATAATTATGATGTTGTTGTTTTTAACTTTCCCGAAGGTGACACAGTTGTAACCAATTATCCTAAAAAAGATGAAACTTACTATACTATAATAAGAAAACAGGGACGTGATCACGTTACCGGAAATTATAAAATTAAAACACATCCGGTTGATAAGCGGGAATACTATATCAAAAGATGCATAGGTATACCGGGAGATACCATACAAATTATACACGGAAAAGCATTTATTAACGGAGAACCGGAAATGGAACCGGATAATTTGCAGTATAACTACTTCCTGATCTCAGAAAACAAGGAAATTGACAACTCAATGTTTGAACAGCTTGATATATCTACTTACGATATAAATTACAATTCCCTGAACTCAATATATGAAATACCATTAACAAATGAAGGGTATGACAGTATAAAAAAATATGAAGCCGTTAAAGGTATACGTAAATATGAAAGTGTTGATCCATTGGCATCAAACCGCCAGATCTTCCCTTTTAATGATAAATATTTATGGACAGAAGATAATTTCGGTCCTGTTGTAGTACCAAAAAAAAATGAAACGATAAATATAAATATTGATAATCTGCCGTTATATAGCAGAATTATATCAGTATATGAAGAAAATGACCTGCTTGTTAATAACGATTCTATAATAATAAATAATAAATATACAGATAGTTATACCTTTAAAATGGATTATTATTTTATGATGGGTGATAACCGGCATAACTCAAATGATTCAAGATTCTGGGGATTTGTTCCTGAAAATCATATAATTGGCAAAGCTATGTTTGTTTGGTTATCTTTGGATAAAAATAGGAAAACTTTTGGCAGGATTAGATGGAAAAGAATATTCAGTTCAATTAAATAAAATATGACAACAATAAAAAAATTAAGTATGAAATTCCTAAGGAAGGATTATATTAAATACGCCATTGCGACTATCATTTACACACTTTGGGTTATCTGGCTTGGTAATTACTGGTTTTTGCCGGGTCTGGCAATAATATTCG